>CAVKIR010000053.1:4038-7880 GCA_963656395.1 Prevotella sp. CAG:279 | reverse complement strand
AGCCGATTCTCATGGATTTTGCATTCGTAACTGGTCAGGTACTGAACAGTTACGCTTTAGCTGTAAAATACGAAGATTCCCAGAAGAATCAGTACATTTCCAAGCAATTTCTTTTTCGTAATCTTCTCGCCGAAGACCAGGCGGCTTAGGATCATGACCAGGACGAAGCCCAGAGACTCGATGACGGCTCCGTTCTTGTACTCCAGACCTGCATAGCCGCCCACGGTCAGAAGCGTGGAGAGCACCATCATGCCGTAGCCTACGATCACGTAGGGATTCAGGTATTCCCTTATGACAGAGCGGTAGGTCTTAGCCGCGCTCTTTTTCAGTAATATCTGGGAAAGGGACGCCACCACCACCGACGCCACCAGTAAAAGCATATATTTATTCACCATCGCTGTTCACGATCATTGTTCCCGCGAAAACAATGAGTACTCCTATGATATTTTTTACGGTCAGTGCCTCGTGGAAGAAAAGCACGGTCCAGATCAGGGACCAGAGGATGCCCATGGAGCGGTTGGCGTAGGCCACCGACAGGTCGCAGTGCTTGATGATCTGCTGCCAGGCGATGGCATAGAAGCCCAGAATCAGGATTTCTACGCCGTAGTAGACGATGAAGGGCAGGCTTAGGAAGGCCTGACCCGAAGCCATTTTCGCTGCCACGCTGGAGAGGGTATAAAGCATCACCACCAGCTGCAGAGCCAGGATGAGTTTCGGTGAAATCTTTTTCATAAGTCTGCATACTCCTTTGCTTCTGTAAGGCTGTCAAAGGCCAGGATAAAATAGCCAAATCGCGTGGAGCTGTCGGTCACGGTGCCTTCCTGCACCTCATGAAGCTCGCTGATAAAATGAATTTTTTCCGGAATCTCCCGCTTGCATTTCTCCAGTAATTCCAGATCTTTTTTGGTAAAAATGAAATGAATGTACGCGGTCTTCGGCTCCCGCACCTTCGCAAAGGAAGGCACCTGACCGGCCGCCACGTCGATGACCATCCGCACGAAGTCATAGCCGGTGGACAGCTCCACCAAATCCGAGCCGATGCAGTCGCCGCCCATGCGGGCTCCGATCTCGATGATACGCACCTGTTCGCCTTCCAGCTTGAATTCCGTATGGGAGGCTCCGTTCTCCACATGCAGGGCGTCGAGACCTGAAAATACCGCCCTCTGTATCGCTTTTTGCTGCGCTTCTGTCAGCGGTGCCGGCTCCAGATGACCGATCTCGATAAAATGGGGCGCTCCCGTGGTGTATTTCTTCGTCACAGCCAGGAAATGATGTGCTCCCCGGTAGCTGATGCATTCGCAGCTGTACTCGGGGCCGGTCAGGTACTCTTCCACGATGGCCTTCTGTTCGAAGGAGTTATCCACAGCGGACTTGAGCGCCGGGGCAAGTTGTCCCCATTCTTCCACCTTGGTTATCCCCCTGCTGCCGGAACGGTCGGTAGGTTTTACAATTATTGGAAGCTTTAAGTCCTTCAGATCTTCCGCTGTGGTATCCGCATCCGCCTCGACAAAGCCCGGTACCGGCACGCCCGCTGCCTGAAAGGCCTTCCGCATGGCATATTTGTTCGTGGAGATCTCCGTACATTCCATACTGTTGCCGGGCAGCCCCAGCCTTTCGGCCACATAGTTGACCGTCAGCATGGCCAGATCCGATCCGATCGAGGCTACCGCGTCCGGATCGATCTCCGTACATTTTTCCAGGATGGCGTCCCGCTCCACGATGCTGATGGGATAGAAATAATCCGCCGTCCGCTCCCCGACAGAGCCGTCCTGCCACGCAAAGACATGGGTCTCATAGCCCATGACCTTGGCTTTTAGAATCAATGGGTTCTGGAAGCTATTAGCTCCAATAATCACGATTTTTTTCATATACATCTCCTAACACTGCCAGCCGGTGATCAGCAGCAGATCGATATAATACCAGATTCCGGACAGGATATGATAGAGAAGCAGAAGGCTTCCTACCGTCCGGATCCATCTTTGTTGCCACTCGGTCTGATAAAAGCGGATCGCCGTCATGACAAAAAGCAGAAACAGAGCCAGCTGCAGGGACCACTCAAAGTTGCCCGCCGATACCTCCGGTCGCTCCACCAGAAGCACATATTCCAGAAGGGAGCAGAGGTAGAACAGCACCGCCATCCACAAGGCCTTGTCCCGGAAGACCCGCCGGATTCCCAGCGCTGCCAGAACAAAGAGGGGAAAGGCCACCGCCAGGAGGAGGGAGAATACCGGGCAGGGCGCGTCCAGCGCGATCACCTCGAAGGGCGACACCGCGATGGTTCTGCTCTCTCCGCTGTCGAACATGGCCAGATATTGCACGATGAAGTAGATCCCGGAGGGGACGCACATCAGTGCCAGCTTCAGGCTGAAGAAAAAGGATGTTCCCCGATTCGGAATCAGCTCCAGCAAAAGGAAGAGCACCATGGCCGGCAGAAAGCCCTGCAAAAAGGAGGGCTTGATAAAGCAGCTAAAGAGGAGCAAGGCGGATTCCAGCGCGATCCAGCCTTTGCCGATGCTCTCCCGCTCCCGGTACAGCTTCACGAAGACCAGGAAAATCAGAAGTGCCACCGGCTTTACCGCCATGTTCGTGGGATTGTGCCAGATGGTCGGACTGCTCTGTCCCAGATAGACCTCTTGATTATACCAGGGCATATAAAGCGCCGTGACCAGGGAGAGCCCCAGAGTCAGCAGTGTGCATTGTCCTATATTCCATTTTTTTCCAAGTTCTTTCCACAGAAGTGTATAGAGCAGCGCCCCGCAGGCTCCCAGAAAGCAGGCCGTCACGAAGGCCGCTGCATACTCTCTTCCGATGGGCAAAAGCCAGTTGAGAAATCGTACACAGAAATGCCAGACCGGATAGAAATAGAATTTATCAAACTTCGGCTCCAGCTTCTCTCCCACAGCCCAGCGGGAATGGGTGCGATAATCCGTATATTCTTTCCCGATTTCCACCTTGGTCATAACAAAGGTAAGGGCAAAGAGCACAAGCAGGCAAAGCCAGAAGCCCCAGGTCTGATAACCTCGCTTTTTATCTTCCATAGAACTCCTTTACCTTGTCTGCGATATACCGCACCTCATCCTCCTTCAGTCCGTAGTACAGCGGCAGACGAAGAAGCCGCTCGCTCTCCTTCGTGGTATAGCGATCTTCGCCGGAAAAGCGGCCGAATTTCTGCCCTGCGGGGGCTGTATGAAGAGGAATATAATGGAAGACGGCCTGGATGCCGGCCTCCTTTAAGAAGCCAATCAGGCGGGTACGCTCCGCAAGATCGGCTGCCTTGATCCAGAACATGTGGGCGTTGTGTTCACAGCCCTCCGGCACAAAGGGAAGCTCGAGCTGACCGGCTTTCGCCAGAGGAGCCAGCAGCTCCCGGTACAGGTTCCAGGTTCCCATGCGGTCGGCATTGATGCGATCCGCAGCCTCCAGCTGCGCCCAGAGATAGGCCGCGTTCATGTCGCTGGGCAGATAGGAGCTTCCGTAATTCACCCAGGTATACTTGTCGATCTGTCCCCGGAAGAATTTGGAACGGTTCGTTCCCTTTTCTCTCAGGATCTCCGCATTCTCGATCTGCTCCGGATCTCGGATCAGAAGCGCACCGCCCTCTCCCATGGAGAAATTCTTTGTCTCGTGGAAGCTGTAGCAGCCGTAATCGCCGATGGTGCCGAGCGCCCGTCCCTTATACCAGGCGCAGACGCCCTGGGCTGCATCCTCCACGACGGCCAGGTGATGCTTTCTCGCGATCTCCATAATTGTGTCCATCTCGCAGGAGACGCCCGCATAGTGTACCGGCACGATGGCCTTTGTCTTCTCGGTGATCGCTGCCTCGATGAGCGTCTCATCCATAT
>CAVKIR010000053.1:0-4002 GCA_963656395.1 Prevotella sp. CAG:279 | reverse complement strand
CCGCCTCGATGAGCGTCTCATCCATATTCATGGTATCCGGGCGGATATCCACGAAGACCGGTATCCCGCCCCGCAGCACAAAGGCGTCCGCGGTGGACACGAAGGTATAGGCCGGCATGATGATCTCATCGCCGGGCTGAATATCGAGAAGCAGAGCCGCCATCTCGGTGGCATGGGTGCAGGAGGTGGTCAGAAGAGCCCTGGAGGTTCCGGTCTTCTCCTCGATCCAGGCACTGCATTTCTTCGTGAACATGCCGTCGCCGCAGATATGCTCTGCGGAAATCGCCTCCCGGATATAGTCAAATTCTTTTCCCGTAAAGGGTGCTACATTGAATCCTATCATGTTCTTACTCCTCCACTACCAAATCATACACCTCAAAGCTCTGTTCGCCGTAGCTTAAGGTATCCACCAGTTCTCTTCCCTTGTAGGCGTCCCCGTAGATGCTCTCAAAATAGCGATCCATATACCGCAGATTCACATTTTCCAGGGAAATCACGTAGACGTTATCCTTTTCCACGATATCCGTCTTCGGGTCCGTAATGCCAAGCTTCGCGCATTTCTCATTTTCCAGGGGCGAGAAGGTGTGCCAGCCGCCCACGGACAGGAGATTGCTGAAGGCAAAATTCCGCTTGACGGTGAAATTATCCGTATAGGTCTCAATGGAAAAGGTGGTCATAAAGTATACGTTGTCCGGATGCTCGGCCATATAGCGGTTCACATCCAGGAATTCCAGGTTATAATCCCGCCGGCCTGTGTTGTAGTCCTTCACGTTCCGCCAGGTGTTCGTAGCTGTCAGGGTCAGGATACATAAGATCCCGAACGTCAACACGATGGTGCCTGGGCGGATTTTTTCCGCTCTATCTGCCTGCCGATCCATTCCGTCATCGCTCTCCCCCAGTACCTGAATCCGGTACCGGATGGCCAGAAATAAGAAAATTGCCATGAGATAGAGGACGAAGCCCACCCGCTCCAACAGCCGATCCCGGTAGCCGAGATAGCCCCAGTAGCCGAACCAGAGCACCAGAAAGCTTAAGCCAAGACCTAACTCCCGCCGGTTCTTCATAGCTGCGACCGCCAGAACCAGGGCAATCACCGCCAGGGCGATCAGGTTCGCCGGATGATAAGTGTCCTTCGTAAAATGCTGATAGATCTCTGTATAAGCCGTGCTGAGCCGTTCCTTTAATGGATGCTCCGCCGCGTATACCTCTTTCTCATGCTGCGCCAGCGCCGCCATTTTATCCGGGTACAGGCCCTCCGCCAGGTACAGGGAATAGCGCTGCAGATTCTCCGCCTCCTCGGGCGTGATATCCAGTGCATCGTAGATAGTCGGATCTGTCTCGTAATTCTGCAGCCCGTAGTAATCCATGATGGCTTCCCGGTCTGTATTATACTTCCGGAAGGTCTTCCACTCCGGGGAGCGGTAGGCGAAGGCCTCCACTGCCAGAATCACCACCACGCCTGCGGCCAGGGCCGCAGGCACGAAGAGATGGTGCAGCCGGAAGGGCAGTGTGACTTTTCCACATCGCCATTCCTCTTTTGCGGCATATTTCCACAGAAAACATAAGGCCGCCGCCGGAACGGTGATCAAAAAGACGTCATCCCGAATCAGAAGGGATAACAGGATCAGGAAAACTGCGATGCCTTCCTCCATACAGATCTGCCACTTCGGGCCGCTGCCCGCCGTGTAGAAGAGGAAGATGCCCGCGGCGCCTGCGATACCCGCCGCCGTGGTCCACTGAAAGGCTGACACATGCTGGGTCCCTAAGGCCGTCATCAGAAGCAGGACGATCAGGGTATATATAACTTTCCAGATTTTCCCTTTTTGGGCATGCAGTCCGCGGTAGAGACAGAGGGCAAAGGATAAGAGCACCACGCCGATCAGGGTGAGGCCGTACCAGTCAAAGCCCGGAAGCAAGCGGTAGAGACCGCTGATCCACAGTCCCAGCAGATACTTTATATGCAGCAGATGAGCGTCCGGAGAACCGGTAATCACGCCTGCTGCCACATTCCGCATGGCCACGTCATCATTGATATCATAGATAAAAGGAACCGTCTTATATACAAATAGGAACCAGAGACCGGTCAGCAGGAAAGCCAGCAGCATGGCACCGGCCGTCCGAAGTCCCCTATGCTGTTGTCCTTCTGCCTGTCTTTGCATTTCTTTTACTCCTGTATCTGATATAGATAATAGCTTCTGCCTTCTATCTCTCTGGTTTCGGAGAGCGCAAGCACCTTCTCCGGTGCCCTCCAGGCCAGCCAGGAGGCGAGAAAGCCCGGTTCCTCCACATCACGCACCACCAGATAGATGCTCTCATCCTGCAGGATGGTCTCTTCCACCGATTCGATGCCAAGGGCTCTGAGGCGCTCCGTATCGAGAGGCGAGGTCGTATACCAGTCGCCCAGGGTGAGACAGCGGTTCTGACTGAAATTTCCCTCCGTCGTCACACGGGCGCCGCCCACCGGCTCTGCCATGTAGGTCTCGATGAAATAGAGATGCTCCCCATCCTCCTTGCAGCTGTCCTTGAAGGTCTGAAAGCTTTGGTCCGTGGCTATCTTTTCCTGATTGCTGACGTCTGCCTCCTGCCACTGAAGAACCACGGTCACCAGGGATAAAAGACAGAGTACTCCGGCTGCAGGGCGAAGCCAGGGGCGTCTCTCCTCCTCCTTTTCGCAGAGAGAGGTAAAGAGGCCGCCGCAGGCTCCCAGCATCACGAGATGAAGGGAGAAGGCCACCCGCTCGGGCAGGCGTCCCACATAGCCCAGAGCCAGCCACAGAAGGCCGTGGGCTGCCAGGTAGAGCACGACGGGAAGCAGCAGCCGCTTCTCCCGCTTCCATAGAAGCACGAGGGCAAGAAAGAGGAAGAGAAATGCCGACAGACTGGCGGAAAGGTATTCCGGGGAAAGGAACTGCTTTGCTGCCAGCTTCACCGCTGTCTTTACCTTCGCCATTCGGCCAAGCGTGGCACCGGCCTGACGTTCTGCCTCTGCGCTTAGGCTTTCCATCTTATCTGCATCCATGTCATCCACCAGATAGAGGGCATAGTGGCGCAGAGCCCGCACCTCCTCGCTGCTGATCTGCAGCTTATCAAAAAATTCCGGATTTGCCTCATAGGTGGGAACGCCCGCATAGTCATAGACCTCCGAGCGGGCATTCTGGAAGCGCTGAAAGGCGGCCCAGTCCGCTCCCGGATAAGCCAGCTTCTCCGTCAGGAAGACAAGCGCGATGCCTGCGAAAACAAAAAGCGGAAGAACCAGCTCCCGGCGGTTAAATTTCCATTTTTTTTCATCTTCATTTTTCCGGAAGCTCTTCCAGAGAAAGGCCAGACCGAAGCCCGGGAGAACCATAAAAAATACATCTGAGCGGATCCCGTAGGTCAAAAGCAGCAAAAGCCAGATCCAGATTCCGTCTGCCGGTCTCGTGCTTTCCCGTCCGGCCGATACATAGAGGTAGAGTGCCGCCGCGCCCAGAGCTGCTGCACTGATGGTCCACTCGAACTGGGCCGCATGAAAGACGAGGGCGGTCAGGGTGATGCCGATAGAGCAGGCGCTGTAGATGCATTTCCAGAGAAGGCCTTTTTCCGAAGACAGTCCCCGATAGAGGACAGACGCCAGAGCAAGAAACAGAGCTCCGGCCATGAAAAAGCCGTACCAGTCCACGCTTCGGTTCAGCAGATAGAAGCGGCTTATGAGCCAGCCCAGCGCATATTGCACGAAGATCAGATGTCCGTCCGGCGTGCCTGTAAAGGCTCCGGAGGCGATATCCCGCATAATCACATCATCCGCGATGGCGTAGACGAAGCCCATGCTTCGATAGACCAGAAGCCCGCAGATAAACGCAAGAAGAACAGACGCCGCGACTGCTGCCCCTGTCCTTTTTCGGTTCTCTTTCATAGCGCCTCTTCTCCTTTCCTTTTGTTATATACGCTCCAGATCAGATAGAGCAGCAGCGGCAGGCAGGCGATGAAGGGATAGTGATACCGCATCTTTACCACCGGGCCTAA
>CAVKIR010000052.1:1904-7918 GCA_963656395.1 Prevotella sp. CAG:279 | reverse complement strand
TCCTTCTCCGTCCGTCCGCAGACTGCACACCTGTGGATGCTGGCCTTTTTCTCGCCCTGCCGTGTGCTTCGCGTATAGACCTGCCTTCTGTGAATCTCCTTTGGCGTAAATCTTCGCATATTCTTCATACCGAAGAAGAAAATCAGAAAGTTCCCGAGGGATACAAGCGCCATGACGGCGAAGGCCGGATGTGCCAGGATTCCCGCCTGGTATAGGGTCATAAGCGTCTGCAGAGAAAGATAGGGCGCTGCAAAGCCGGCCACGATAGTCACGCCGAAATAGATCGCATTGATGATACCCAGCCATTTTGCCCGGATCGGAATCACGAAGAACAGCAGAAACTGCATATTCGGATAGGTGGCTGCAAAGGCAAAAAACAGCGAATAGTTCAGATAATAGGTACCGAACATGGGACCGATATTTGCGCCGAATACATAGTAGCTTAAGAAGGCCGCCACGACATGCAGCAGCACGCCGGTCAGCAGATAGAGATTAAAGCGGAAGGCTCCCCACTGCATCTCCAGTACTTTACCGATGGAATAATACAGATACATGCTGACCAGAAAGAAAAACAACCCGGTCGAGGGCGGATAAATGATGAAGGTTACGATTCTCCAGATCTGGCCGTGCAGAATGGCCGTGGGATCCAGAGACAGATATCCGGTATAAAAACCCGGCACTGTCACGTTGATCACATAACCTAAGGCATAGAGTACGATCACATATTGCATAAGGTTGTGGATCGCATAACGGCCGAATTTCTTCTCCAGCTTGTCTATCCAGTTCATAAAAAATAAGTCATCCTTTCCTATATTATAGGTTTCTTAACGATTCCGTAACAAAATCGTCACTCGATTTCATTATAGGCAGGAAGCCTCCCTTTGTCAACCAAAGGCCGGCACGGGAAAATGTTTATATTTTTTTTATTTGATTTCAAAAATTCCGTGTCGTATAATGTACATTGGTTTCACAAAAACCTTTTGCTGTCATTAGAAAAGGAGGGGGCGGAAAACCGCTGTATATTTTATGAATAATTTATCTACCTATACACTGGGAATCGATATCGGTTCCACTACCGTAAAAGTTGCTATATTAAATGAGAAGCAGGAGCTTCTCTTCTCTGATTATGAACGACATTTTGCCAACATTCAGGAGACCCTGGCTTCTCTTCTCGAAAAAGCGGAAGGAAAGCTGGGCGATCTGACCGTCTTCCCGGCCATCACCGGTTCCGGCGGACTGACCCTGGCGACCCATCTGGAGGTGCCCTTTATCCAGGAGGTCGTGGCCGTGGCGACGGCTCTGGAGCAGATCGCACCGCAGACCGACGTAGCCATCGAGCTGGGCGGTGAGGATGCGAAGATCATTTACTTCGAGGGCGGCAATGTGGAGCAGCGTATGAACGGCATCTGTGCCGGCGGCACCGGCTCCTTCATCGACCAGATGGCGTCACTTCTGCAGACAGACGCCACCGGCCTGAATGAATATGCGAAGAATTATCATTCGCTTTATACCATCGCAGCCCGCTGCGGTGTCTTTGCAAAATCGGATATTCAGCCGCTGATCAACGACGGTGCAACCAAGGAAGACCTGGCTGCATCGATTTTTCAGGCCGTGGTCAATCAGACCATCAGCGGCCTGGCCTGCGGAAAACCCATCCGGGGGCATGTGGCCTTCTTAGGCGGTCCGCTGCATTTCCTTTCGGAGCTGAAGGCTGCTTTTATCCGTACCCTGGAGCTGGACGAGGAACACATCATCGCTCCGGAGAATTCCCACCTCTTCGCTGCCATGGGCTCCGCCTTAAGCTGCGATCAGAAGGCAAGTGTAACCTTAAGTGATATGAAGCAGCGTCTGCAGGCTCATATTAAAATGGATTTCGAAGTGGCTCGTATGGAGCCGCTTTTTGAAAATGAACACGAATACGCGAAATTCCAGGAGCGCCACAGCCGTCATGAGGTGATGCGGGGCGATTTTCAGGCCTATGAGGGCAATTGCTTCTTAGGCATCGATGCCGGAAGTACCACCACGAAGGCTGCCCTTGTAGGAGAAGACGGAGCCCTGCTCTACTCCTTCTACAGCAGCAACAACGGCAACCCTCTGGCGACGACGATCCGCGCTATCAAGGATATCTACCGCTTTCTTCCGAAGAATGCACGCATCGCCCGCTCCTGCTCTACCGGCTACGGCGAGGCTCTGATCAAGGCTGCTCTGATGCTGGATGAGGGCGAAGTGGAGACTGTTTCTCATTATTATGCTGCGGAATTCTTCGATCCGAAGGTGGACTGCATCCTGGACATCGGCGGACAGGATATGAAATGCATCCGCATCAAGAACCATACCGTAGACAGCGTGCAGCTGAACGAGGCCTGTTCCTCCGGCTGTGGATCCTTCATCGAGACCTTCGCCAAATCCCTGAACTATACCGTGGAGGATTTTGCAAAGGCGGCGCTTTTCGCCAAGCACCCCATTGACCTGGGAACCCGCTGTACGGTCTTTATGAATTCCAAGGTAAAGCAGGCGCAGAAGGAGGGCGCGGAGGTGTCTGACATCTCCGCCGGCCTGGCTTACTCTGTCATCAAGAATGCCCTCTTTAAGGTTATCAAGGTGTCCGACGCCTCTGCTCTGGGTAAAAATATCGTGGTACAGGGCGGTACCTTCTATAATGATGCGGTTCTTCGAAGCTTTGAGAAAATCGCTGGCTGTGAGGCAGTCCGCCCCGACATCGCCGGCATCATGGGTGCCTTCGGTGCCGCTCTGATTGCCAGAGAGCGATACCGGGACGGCATGGAGACGACCATGCTCTCCATCGACGAAATCAATGCCCTCGAGTTCTCCACCTCCATGACGAAATGTAAGGGCTGTACCAACAACTGCCGTCTGACCATCAACAAATTCTCCGGCGGCCGCCGCTATATCTCCGGCAACCGCTGCGAGCGCGGCATCGGAAAAGAGAAGAACAAGGACAATATCCCGAACCTGTATGAATATAAGAATCAGCGTCTCTTTGATTATGAGCCGCTAAGTGAGGAAGCTGCGAAGCGCGGAACCGTGGGTATCCCCCGAGTTCTGAACTTTTATGAGAACTACCCCTTCTGGTTCACCTTCTTTACGGAGCTGGGCTACCGGGTAGTACTCTCCCCTTCCTCCACACACAAGATTTACGAAATGGGTATCGAGTCCATCCCCAGCGAGTCCGAGTGCTACCCGGCCAAGCTGGCCCACGGTCATGTGACCTGGCTCATCCGTCAGGGCCTGAAGTTTATCTTCTACCCCTGCGTACCCTACGAGCGGACGGAATTCCCGGACGCGGGCAATCACTACAACTGCCCCATCGTCACCTCCTACGCGGAGAATATCAAGAACAATGTAGACGAGCTGTCCGGCAGCGACATTGACTTCTTCAATCCCTTCCTTTCCTTCGAGAGCGAATCCATTCTGGAAAACGGTCTCGTTACAGAATTTTCCAGTCACTGTGGAATTCCGGAAAAAGAAATCCGCGAAGCTGCAAAGAAGGGCTGGGCGGAGATGGAGCGCACACGGGAGGATATCATGCGAAAGGGTGAGGAGACCCTGGCCTACATGAAGAAGACCGGCCGCCGGGGCATCGTGCTGGCAGGCCGTCCCTACCATGTGGATCCGGAGATCAACCACGGTATTCCGGAGCTGATCAACTCCTACGGTCTGGCTGTGCTGACGGAGGACTCCATCAGCCATCTGCACCCGGTGGAGCGTCCGCTCTTCGTCATGGATCAGTGGATGTACCATTCCCGAATGTACGCAGCTGCAAGCTTCGTAAAGACCCGGGACGACCTGGATCTGATTCAGCTGAACTCCTTTGGCTGCGGTCTGGACGCCGTCACCACCGACGAGGTCAGTGATATCCTGACCAACTCCGGCAAGATCTACACCTGCCTGAAGATCGATGAGGTCAATAACCTGGGGGCTGCCCGCATCCGTATCCGTTCTCTCATCGCCGCCATTCGCGTCCGCGAGAACAAGGGCGAGTGCCGAAGCATCGTTTCCTCCGCTTACGACCGCGTGGTCTTCACCGAGGAAATGCGAAAAGAATACACGATCCTGTGTCCCCAGATGTCACCGATTCATTTCGACGTCATCGAGCCTGCCTTCCGGGCTTCCGGCTACAAGCTGGAGGTGTTGCCGGATTCCGACCGGGCTGCCATCGACACAGGCTTGAAATATGTCAATAACGACGCTTGCTATCCCTCTCTGGTGGTGGTAGGACAGATTATGACCGCCGTACTTTCCGGCAAATACGACACGAATAAGCTGGCCGTCATCATTACCCAGACCGGCGGCGGCTGCCGTGCCACCAACTATATCTCCTTCATCCGCCGGGCACTTAAAAAGGCCGGACAGGAGCAGATTCCTGTGGTGTCCCTGAACCTCAATAACCTCGAGACCAACCCCGGCTTTAAGATTACCCCGGGTCTGGCCTTCAAGGGACTCTACGGACTGGTCTTCGGCGATATCTTCATGCGGGTACTGTACCGGATGCGTCCTTACGAGAAGGAGCCGGGATCCGCAGACCGTCTCCATGCGAAGTGGTTGAAGATCTGCCAGGACTTTGTCTCCCAGAAACACGTAAGTCATAAGCGCTTCGTCCAGATCTGCCGCGGCATTATCAAGGACTTTGACCGCCTGCCTGTCTATGAGGATATGAAGAAGCCCCGGGTCGGCGTAGTCGGTGAGATTCTGGTCAAGTTCTCTCCCTCCGCCAATAACCATCTGGTGGAGCTTCTGGAGCATGAGGGAGCAGAAGCCGTGGTTCCGGATCTGATGGATTTCCTGCTCTACTGCTTCAAGAACAGCGAGTTCAAGGCCGATCACCTGGGCAAGAAGCGCTCCAGCGCCCGCATCGCCCGGGCCGGTATCCAGGCCATGGAATGGCTTCGGAAGCCTGCTGCCAAGGCATTTAGAGAGAGTGTGCATTTCAACGCGCCCGGCAACATCGATGAGATGGCCGACATGGCCTCCGACATCGTATCCGTAGGCAACCAGACCGGCGAGGGCTGGTTCCTGACTGCGGAGATGCTGGAGCTGATTCATGAGGGCGTACCGAATATCGTCTGCACCCAGCCCTTCGGCTGCCTGCCGAACCATGTGGTCGGCAAGGGCGTTATCAAGGAGCTGCGCCGCCGCTACCCCACCTCCAATGTGGTGGCCATCGACTATGACCCCGGCGCCAGCGAGGTCAATCAGCTGAACCGACTGAAGCTGATGCTGTCTACGGCGAATAAGCATCTGAAGGAAGATCAAAAATAATTACAAATGAAACTAAAAACACCCGCATGGAATCTGTAAGAACGGTTCCTGCGGGTGTGTTTTTATAAACCAAAAACCGTGTACCTTTTATTTTAAAGATACACGGTTTTGATACTTTTATAGTCTTTCATTTGAGAACTCTATTTTCTCTAGCTCTTATCGGGCCGTTGTGCCCTGTTCCCCTTCATTTTCCCTTGTCCGACTGAATAACAGCAGACACAGCGGCACAAATATCACGCTGTCAAAATGGAAGAACCGATAGGTCGGGCCGCACAGCAGCAGCATGGTTCCGTAGCTGTAAGCCAGAATCGGCAGGGTCAGCGTCATGGCCTTCCAGCCTTTCCCCTTTCGTGCAAAGACAAACAGGGTCGAGAAAATCAGAACCAAGAGGTGGATTCCGTTATAGGAAAACAGGTAATCCAGCGGGCTGTCCATCACCCAGTTGTCAAAATCATTGAGCACCGTCCGAAGCTCGGCGCGATCCTCCACATAGGTAAAGCCCCAGTCATTTTCCCGAATCTGGTACTCCAGATCCGTATGCCACTCCTTGCTGCCACGCACATCCCAGACCATCCGGGTCAGCTCGTAGACGGCCTGCAGGGACAGCCCCGGCGCATTTTTCACGGTATCCAGAGTAAATTTCACAAACTGCAGCGGCGGCGTCTGCTTCACCACCGTATTCGCATTGGTCAGGAACTTAAAGGAATTGTAATTACCATAGGAATAGGTCTTCC
>CAVKIR010000052.1:0-1858 GCA_963656395.1 Prevotella sp. CAG:279 | reverse complement strand
TCTTCCAACGTCGTTCCGGGCCGATTTCAGCCAAAAACTTCGCAGCATCCGGGCTCAGACTCTCCGGTGCAAATTCGTGAATATTGCAAAGAATCGTCATCGGAAGTCCTACGCTCTCCACGTAAGTCTGATCCGGACGACTGGCGTCCACCAGGTCGTAGACCGGGTGCTCGATGATCCACATGCCCGCCAGCATGATCACAAAAGAAAGCAGGCATTCTTTACGAATCTCTTTAAAAAATAATACGGCCAGAATCAGAAGCGGAATTGTATACAGAATTCCGTTGTGCCGCACCATGGAAATCGAAATCAGCACCAGTATAAACACAGCCAGATTTCGCTTTTTCTTAAGCCACTGACCATTCGTCCTCCAGATGTTGATGAGATACACGGTAAACAGTACCATAAATACAGTCAGCGCACTGTCCTTCCACATAAAGAGCAGAATTCGGTGGGTCTGCGGATTAGCCGCCAGAAAGGATTCTGTCAGCACAAGACCCCAGACCGGGAACCGCCATTTTGCCATGGTATACACCAGATAGCCGCAGGCCAGGCTGTACAGCAGCAGCTGCATGAAAATCACAAAGCCGTAATGATTCACGATTTTTGAAAAGAAAGCGATAATCAATGTATGAAATACCGGATGCCAGGTATCGTATTGATGGTTCTGTATCTGCCACCACTGATCCAGATTATCCCAGTCAAAGGATCCCGGGAAATAGGCGTAATAGTATACCATCAGCACCAGAAATACAATGCCGGCTCCAACCGCGAACCAGAACAGATGATACTTCTTCTCTTTTTTCGGATCCGTCAGGCTCTTCCGCTCCCGCAGCTCCAGACCTGCGCTCTTGTATACACACCATTTCAGTCCCAGATAGACCGGAACCACGGCCACCAGTGCCGCCAGAATCTTCACCTTCCAGTATTTCGTATCCATCGGAACCGTCGCCATCATCTGCGGCAGCAGCCATAAAAGAAATACCAGATAACCGGTTACCGCCATAGTCAGAAGCTCCAGCATCACTCTGGTGCCCTTCGTCTGACTCTTATACCATCCATTTGCTTTTTTTATCTCATTATACATTTTCAATCTGCCAATCTATCGGCTCCAGGCCGTTTTTTACTAAAAATTCATTTGTCTTACTAAAGGGACGGCTTCCGAAAAATCCTCTGTATGCGGACAGAGGGCTCGGATGAGGCGCTTTCAGAATCAGATGCTTCGGGTTATGCAGCATCTGCGCCTTTTTCTGAGCCGGACTTCCCCACAGGATAAAGACGATGGGACGATCCTGCTCATTCAGGATGCGGATGGCCGCGTCGGTAAACTGCTCCCAGCCCATCCCCCGGTGGGAATTCGCCTGATGCGCCCGAACGGTCAGCACCGTGTTCAGCATCAGCACGCCCTGCTTCGCCCATTTGGTGAGATACCCATTATTCGGTATATAACAACCCAGATCGTCGTGAAGCTCTTTATAGATATTCGAAAGCGACGGCGGAATCTCTACATCCGGCTTCACGGAGAAGCACAGACCGTGCGCCTGACCGTCATTGTGGTAGGGATCCTGACCCAGAATCACCACCTTAACCTCATGGAGCGGCGTCAGATGAAAGGCATTAAAAATGTCATCCGCAGGCGGAAATATCTGCCGCGTCGCATATTCCTGTCTCACGAACTGAAAAAGCTCCGAATAGTACGGCCTGGAAAACTCCGGTCTCAACGGTTCCAGCCAGTCATTTTGTATCATGGACATACTACAACTCTCTCCGTAACTGTGAAGGTACTGAAGAGTTACCTCTCTCGTAACTGTTCAGTACCTGACCAGTTACGAATGCAAAATCCATGAGAATCGGCTTC
>CAVKIR010000051.1:0-7949 GCA_963656395.1 Prevotella sp. CAG:279 | reverse complement strand
ACCAGCAAGGGAACGGGCCGCTCGGTGGGCGACACGGACACCACCTCCCTGAATTTTGAAAATAAGGGCGTCCAGGAGCTGATGGACCGGGCAGACACCCAGCTGAAGCGGATCGACTGCTCCAAGGCCTACGGCATGTGGGATTTCTGCGGCTACTTCTTCTCGGACGATATCGCGGTCACAGCCCAGGCGGCCAACGTCTACAAATCCGTGATGATGGGCCAGGAGTCCTCCGTGGAAAACGCCCACATCAATCTCTGGAATCTGGGTCTGCGGAACGAAATCCGCAAAATCGTGGACAACGCCAAATATCTGGTTCATCCGGTGGCGGAGATCCCGGCCTACGATTCCTACGAGGCCCAGCAGGTGACGCCCACCAACATGATCAATGGCAAGGAACTCCCCATTGCTCTCGGACTGCCCCGGAAATCGGTTCCGGGCGTGGCCGTGGTGGAAATGGCCGAGTTTGGCCGGGCGGTAGTCTTCGAGGACCTGTCCCGTGTGGAACGCCTCATGGACTTTGGAAATATTTACCATATGGGTCTGAAGGAGGAGATGCGGGTACCCATGGACGTGGATCTGCTGGCCTCCCACTGCTTCATCACCGGCTCCTCCGGTTCCGGTAAGTCCTACGCCACCTATCAGCTGCTGGACAATCTCTTAAAGCGGGACGTCCACATGATGGTCATCGAACCGGCCAAGGGCGAGTACAAGCAGGTCTTCGGCGGCCTGAAGGGCATCCGGATCTTCAATACGGACCCGAATGTATACAAGATGCTCCGAATCAATCCCTTCCAGTTCCCGGAGAATCTGCATGTGCTGACCCACATCGAGAAGCTGATTCAGATTTTCAACGCTTCCTGGGCTCTCTACGCGGCCATGCCGGCGATTCTGAAGGAGGCCGTGGTGAAGGCCTACACGAAATGCGGCTGGGACGTGATGAATTCCGTCTGGATCGAAGGCATTTCCGATCACAAGTATCCGGTCTTTCAGGATGTGCTGGAGATTCTGCCGGTGATCATCAACAGTTCCGATTATTCGGCGGATTCCAAGGGCGACTACAAGGGCGCGCTGCTGACCCGTGTGCAGTCCATGACCAGCGGCATCACCGGCCTGATTTTTGAGCGGAGCGAGGGCATCTCCGACTCCATTCTGTTCGATTCCAACGCCATCGTGGACTTAAGCGATATCGGATCCGAGGAGACGGTGGCGCTTCTGATGGGCGTGCTGATCATGCGCCTGGGCGAGTACCGCCAGTCCGTGCGGAAGGCCGGAACCGGCAGCCGGGACGCGAAATTAAAGCACGTGACGGTTCTGGAGGAGGCCCACAATATCCTCAAGCGCACCAGCAAGGATCAGAGCCAGGAGGGCGCGAATATCGTCGGAAAATCCGTGGAAATGATCAGCAATTCCATCAAGGAAATGCGTACCTACGGCGAGGGCTTTATTATCATCGACCAGTCGCCCATGGCGGTAGACACCTCCGCCATAGAAAATACATCCACGAAGATCATCATGAACACCCCGGCCAAGGACGCCTGCGAGGAATTGAGCAGCGCCCTGTCCCTGAACGAGGATCAGTCCAAGGAGCTGTCGAGGCTTGGCACCGGCGTGGCGGCGGTCATGCAGAAGGGATGGCTGACGCCGGTGCTGATGAAAATCGATATGTGGGATAACCACTATGAGGCGGAGGTCAAGCGGGCCATGCCCGACGAGATCTGCAGCCTGAAGGGGCGGATGCTGACCGAGCTGTACCGCCAGCAGCAGAAGGGAGCCTTCTCCCTGATTGCCATGAAGAAAATTATCCGGGAGTCGCCGATTGACGACGAGAAGAAGCGGGATTTCGAAGACATCGTGGCTGTGATGAACCAGCTGCTTCTGAAGCGGGCGGACGGCCTTCAGGAGGAAGAGGTGGGCAGGATGTACCTGCTGATATCCGGCTGCGAGGGCCTTCTGGACGTCATCGACGATAAGCAGATCTACAGCGACAGGCAGCTGAACGCGAAGAGAAAGAAGGAGCCCGACTGGTTTACGAAGGAGCGGATGACCGCTCTGGTGGAGCGCTCAAGACAGTGGCTCGCACGCTTCCAGACAGCCTTTCATCATTACGCGTATGTGGAGGACGGGACGATTGTCCGGGAAATCATTCGGGGCATTCTCTATGAAAAGAGCGATTGCGGCAAAAACGGAAGTAAGTTCCAGCTGCTGTATGATTTCATGAAAAATGAGACGATATAAGGAGGCGGGTCATGCGGGGCGGAAGATTTTCGGAGCTGCAGGAAAACGCGGAGCGCATCCGGCAGCTGCAGGAGGAGCGTCAGAAGCGGCGCTATGAAAATGAACTGGAAGATCTGGACGAGAATACCGACGAGCTTCCGGAGGAGACGGAGGACGTGGAGCGCAGCTATTCCGCCGAGGAGCTTCAGGATATCTGGAACAACGATCCCGGCTATGTGAATGAGCGGGCTATGAAGCGCCTGGATGATCCGACGGTGAAGAACAGTGATTATCTGAAGAACGGTCTGCATTCCAGAGGATTGTTAAATTATGGAAAAGATGCGGTGGAGAATACGGAACAGGACACGCTGCTTTCCGAGGGAAAGGTGCTGGAGCGCTGGGGCTCCGAGGAGGGCAGCTATCTGACGGAGCCGGGAACGGATTTTTCCGATCTGCATCTGATTGTGTCGGAGGATAAGCTGGAGCGGCAGAGCTATGAGGTAATAAAGCCCTTCTGGGTGACCGAGAGCCGGATCGCGCCCCAGCCCTTTGATGAAAAGGATGACATAGAGAAGAAAAAGGAGCCTGCGGTCCAGTACCATGCCCGGATCTGTGTGGAGGATCTGGTGGAGCTGGGCTTCCTGAAAAAGAAAGAGGTGGAAAAATAGATGAAAATCGGACATTTTGATGAGACAGAACAGAACGACGACGTGGATGACGTAGACGATATGGACGCGGATATGGACGACGCAGATGCAGACATGGATGATGCGGATGCAGACATGGACGACGTGGATGACGTAGACGATATGGACGATGCGGACGAAGATATGGATGACGCAGACGCAGACATGGACGACGTCGAAGACGACATGGAGGCCCCGGAAGGTGGTGAGGCCGACGAGGGGGATGATTCCGGGGAAGAGAAGAAGTCCATCGCGGATATGATCAAGGAAAAATTAAGCTCCATTTTTGATTCCAAAGAGAACGATGAGACAGAAGAAGCCGGAGAAGCTGACGAGTCCGACGAAGCGGATGAAAAAGAGGAGTCAGATGGAGAAGAGAAGAGCAATCCATGGGAGCTTCCGCCGGAGAGTAAGGCAGACACCAATTCCCGGATGGCTGAAACAGCTAAGGACTTCCGGGAGGCGCATAACCTGGATGAGCACGGTCAGAAGCTGGATAATGGCGATGACAACACCGATGATACCGAGAATTCAGACGCACCCAAGACGCACGGTGATGACGGCGAGCTTGTCCGGGAAGCAAACAAGGGAGCAGAGATAGACGATGACGAACTGGAACACTGATTACACCTATTTTATCACCTATTCCTGCTACACCCGGAAAATGACTGTGCTGCTGAACGGGAAAGAGACTCTGTCCCGCAACAGCGCCATTCTCCAGTACATGAACGAGCCCTTTTACCGCTGGTGCGGCGTATTGCCGGAGCTTCTGTACAGGGAGCTGGGCGAGGATTACCGGGTAGTCTATACCGGACGGCAGGAGGAAGCGGAGATTCTGAGAACCATTTTCAGCAGCTTCTCCCACTGCCTGGCGCTGGAGACCCGGGATTTTGAGCTGCAAAAGCCCCTGCAGGAGCGGATGATTGCCTTAAGCCGTCTGATGAAGGAAAAAAATCTGCCCCGTCTGCCACAGCGTATTATTTCAGCAGTTTTCACCGGTACGAAGAAGACGCTGGAGAAATGGAAGCCGCTGCTTCGGGAACTGGATGTAAAAAATCAGTATTGCAGCGTAGCGGTCCAGACAGCGGAATGGGCGGAGCTCTCCGGGTTCGACCGGGACGCGGTGGTGTTTGCCCTCTGCGATGCGGAGGAAGAACAGGAAGAAGCCCTGGGGCGGCTTCAGGGGCGCAGCTACGCGTTCCTTCTTACAGAAACCGGAAAGGTCGGTTTTCAGAGTGTAACAGAGCGAACCTTTCTCTACGGGATTACGACAAAAGACTTTTTCCAGGTCCTGTTTGACTGCCTGCTCTTATTTCCGCTGGCAGAGTGCTTCGCGGAGTACGCGTCAGATCTGCGCCGGAGCGTCAGGGACGTACAGACAGGCCGGAAGCTGGAGGCTTTGCTGGCGGTGAAGCCCTGCATCTATATCAAAGCGCCGGAGCGCATCGAGGTAGGCACCAGCGAGCCCTTTACCGTCGAGACAGAGCCGGAGGGCGTGGAGATCTCCGGGCTGACCTTCGAATATCAGCTTCCGGGTATCGTCACCTGCAACCAGCAGCGGGTATTCGGTGAAAAGGCAGGCAGGACGAAGGTGCGGGTCTTTGAAAAGGGATCGGCGGAGCCCTTAAGCGAGTTGAGTTTCGAGGTTTACATAAGAAATCGAATCCGGGAGCTGCTGTTGTCCGATTGCAGTAAGACCATCGGCGTGGGCGATCTGTTGCCCCTAAGCTGCAGCTGGCAGCCGGAAAATGCGGATAACACGGATCGGATCACCTGGTACAGCGATCGGGAAGCGGTCGCTTCCGTCACCAGGAGCGGAACCGTCCGGGCTCTGGCTCCGGGCCGCTGCCGCATCTACTGCGCGGCGGAGAAGGCGTCGGCCTTCTGCGAGCTGGCGATCAAACCTTATCTGAAGAGCTTTACGCTGCCCTTCGATCAGGCGGAACCGCTGCATCTGGCCGTGGGCGAGACCCGGACTATCCGGTGTCAGACGGAGCCGGAGGACGCGCTGGACGGCCGCCTGATCTTCACCAGCAGCGATCTGATGGTGGTCAACGCCGGGGACGGCGCACTCACAGGTGTGTCCAACGGCGAGGCGGATATCATCGTGGAGAATTCCGGCAGGAATCTGCGCCAGGAGTTCCACGTGGTGGTAGGTCGGGGCAATCCCCCGCCAGAACCGCCAAAAAAGCGATTTTTCGGTCTGTTCGGATAGATTCGAAGGACTGACAGAGATAAAGGAGGGTGTTATGGGAAAGTATATCGGAATCGATCTGGGAACCACATTTTCCGCAGCGGCGTACATTGACGCGGACGGCAATCCCCAGATCATCAGTAACCAGGAGGGCGACCGGATTACGGCCTCGGCGGTGTATTTCGAGGACGGCCACGCAATCGTGGGTCGGGACGCCAAGAAAGAGAGCGTGCTGGACGCGGAGCATTTCGTGGCCTTCGCAAAAAGGGATATGGGCAACAGCCATGTGCGCTATCAGATAGACGGGAAAGGCTATCGGCCTGAGGAGATCTCCAGCATTGTCCTGCAAAAAATCAAACAGGATGTGGAGGCGGCCCTGGGCGAGGAGGTACTGGGCGCAGTGATTACCGTCCCGGCTTACTTTACGGATGCCCAGCGTCAGGCGACCAAGGACGCCGCAAAGATGGCGGAAATTCCGGTACTGGGCATGATCAACGAGCCCACGGCGGCGGCCCTGGCCTACGGCATTACCAAGGGCGGCGAGAAGAAGCAGAACGTACTGGTCTACGATCTGGGCGGCGGAACCTTCGATGTGAGCATCGTGCAGTTTGGCGGCAATGTCATCGAGATTCTGGCTTCCCGAGGGAATGCGGAGCTGGGCGGTTATGACTTTGACAATCAAATCGTGCAGTGGTTCCAGCGGGAGGCACTGTCCGAGGGAATAGATATAGAGAAGGATCCCGACGCGAAGCAGGAGCTTCTGATGAACGCGGAGGAGGCGAAAAAGAATTTATCCTCCGGCAGAAGCAAGGTGCGTATGAGTCTGTCCGTCGGGGGAAAGAAGCTTGTGCGGGAGCTGACGAAGGAAGCCTTTGAGGAAATGATAGAGTCCTATGTCTATGAGACCATCTGCCTTCTGCAGGCAGCGCTCGATGAGGCAGGGCTGGAATATTCAGATTTGGATAAGATTCTGCTGGTGGGCGGTTCCACCCGAATTCCTCTGGTAAAAGCCATGATTCTCGATGACACAGGTATTACGCCCTCCCAGGAAATCAATCCGGATGAGGCGGTAGCCATCGGCGCGGCTTACGACGCGGTAGAACGTGTGAAAGCAGGGGCGGAGAAACAGGCACAGGAGCCCGGGGCCGCGAAAGAGGAAGCAAATGGGGAAGCGACGGTATTTGATACAGAAGCCGTACCGGAGATGAAGGACAGCTACACCTTCATCGACCGTACCGTCCATGGCATCGGAATTGTCGTGGAAAATGAGAGGGGAGAACAGGAAAATTCTGTAATTCTTCCGAAGAATACGGCAATTCCGGCGGAGGTCAGTCAGGATTACTGTACGGTGGCTGATTATCAGGAGCAGCTCCTGATTCAGGTTACCCAGGGAGAACTGACAGAGTTGAAGAATACGACTATCGTGGGCGAGGCCGAGTTAAAGCTCAGGCCCAAACCCAAGGGATCGCCAATCCGTGTGGTCATAGGCAGCGACGAGAACGGTATCATTCACGTTCACGTGATTGATTTGCAGGACAATGAGAATCTGGGTGAGATGCGGATTACCCGTGCTTCCAACATGAGCGATCAGGAGATGGAGGAAGCAAAACAGCATCTGGGTAAACTGAATATCGGATGGGAGGACTAGAAAATGGCTGCGACATTTGTTGATTATTATGAGATATTCGATTTGGAACGCTCCATGACAGAGAAGGAAATCAAGAAAAAGATGGCGGCGTGGTCCAATATGCTGACCCAAAGGGAAGGCTGTACGGATCCGGGAAACATTGAGGAGAGGAAAAGGCTGAAAGAGGAAAAAGAGTGCTTCAGGGAAGCCCGGAAAATTCTGTTTAACGCGGAAAAGCGGAAGCAGTATGACCTGGAACTTGACGCGGCAATCCGCGCGGGACAGGTCAACTACGAGAAGACCCGTGAGGTGAAGGACTCCCTGGAACGCGCGCGGAAGTACTTTGAACAGCAGCGCTACCAGCAGGCCATAGAGGCGGCCCGGGAAGCCATCGACAATCACGCCAACACGGACGAGCCCTATGAGATTATCAGCCGTTCCCAGTTTATGACAGGAGACTATCAGGAATCGCTGGAGACGTTGGATCAGGGCGCGGAGATCTATCAGGGTTCCCAGAGCCTTTGGTGGCTTCGGATCCGTACCCGCATCCAGATGGAGCGGTATGAAGAGGCCCAGACACTTCTGAACCAGGCGCTTGATCGGTTCCGTGGCAGCAGCCGTTTTGAGGCGGAGCAGGCGTACCTGTATTTCCACGCGGAAAAGCCGGATCTGGGTAATCGAACCATGGAGGCCTATATTCAGCAGCATCCCAGCGATACCGCTTACCGGCAGCAGATGGCCTATAACCTGATCGAGCTTTCCAACTACTGTTACCGTTATGATACAGAGTCGGAAATGCAGTTGATCATTGATCAGGCAGATTATAACCGCTGCCTGGAGCTGGTTACCGCGGCAAACCGTATCTACCAGGATGATTATACCAGGAGTGCCCTGGAGGATGTGAAGTACTACGGGGAGCGGGAGTACGACGAGGAAGCGAAGGTGATTAAGAAGACTTACCTGGGTGTCAGTGCGGTGGCCGGAGCGGTCGGACTTCTGACATTGCTTGGCGGAAGCGGCGTCGCGTTATTATTCTTTGTCATCGCAGGCATTTTCCTGGGATTCCGCAAGGTGATTGACAAGAACAGCTATCTGCCCAGATGGCAGCTGAACCGGGATTATTACCGGGGCTTTAAGGAGACTGGCGACGGCTGGCTCTACAGCCTGGCGGTAATGCCCTTCGATATGGTATTCAGCGTGCTGAGGGGTCAATGATAAATTTTAT
>CAVKIR010000050.1:0-7968 GCA_963656395.1 Prevotella sp. CAG:279 | reverse complement strand
GCCGATTCTCATGGATTTTGCATTCGTAACTGTGAGGGTACTGAACAGTTACGAATAAAAAAGAAGGAGCGGGGTCATGAAGATAATCAGATGGAGCGAGGAACGGCTGGCGGGCTATGAGTTTCAATGCCCGGCCTGGGTACAGGAAGCACTGGAAGCAGAGCTGGCATTCGCCTACTGCATGCTGGAGGAAGAGACGGGACAGGTGGTAGCCTGGCTGGCAGCCTATCCGGAAGGACAGAGAGTAGAGATACTGGAAAGCTGGGAGAATCCCGCATTTCAAAGCCAGAGACCTCTGGAGCGTCTGTATGTGCGGCTGCAGCAATTCTGCCGGGAGCATCAGATCCCGGTGGCAGAGGCAGAGAGATCAGGCTCTGTCTCCAAGGCGATGGATGAAGCACTGGAGCGTGCGGGCTTCGTCAAGGAAGAGAGCCGTATGCTGCGAAAGCTTAGCATACAGAAAAGCGAGGACGCCGGCAAGGACTATGAATGGAAGACCCTGGACGGCCTTACGGAGCCGGAACGGGCAAGCCTCGTAAAACTTCTGGAAAAATCCGGGGAAGATATGCCGGAATACCGGGGAAGTATTATCCCGGAGCTTACCCTCATCGCTCTGCGTCAGGGGCAGGCGGAGGCCTATCTCTTCATCAGCCATTATCCGGGAATGCTTCTTATGAACCAGTTTGTCTGCGCTTCCGAGAAGGCAGGAAGCTATCTCTGGAAGCAGGCGGGCGGAGCCCTTGCCGATTATGAGAAGGAAGGCATGGCCTGCTATGCAGAGTTTCGGGCTTACCGGAAGGAAATCATGGGAGATGCCCCGGAGGTACCGGTGGATATCTATGCCTGGGTGGACACTGATCTGGACATCCTCTCTCCGGAGGATACCGAGCTGGAGCTGGGCATCCGCGCCGACGGATCCGGCGATCTGGACGGATTGCTTTTATCCCGGCTTTATCCACTATCGGAGCTTCTGAAGGAGGAGCAGGTGGAGCATCACATGGCTCTCGACGAGGAACTGCATCCGAAGCTTCTGGTCATCGCCCAGAGCCTGGGCGGCGAGTATCTCATGGAGATCCGTACCCTGGCAGACGATGTGAACGCCGGACATTTCCGCTTCCGTATCACCACAGAATTCCCGGGCTACAGCGCAGGGCAGAAGACCATGGCTCTGGTGAGCCGCCTGAACCGGGAGCTCCCGGAGGGAACCGTCTACTGGGACGAGAAGGGACGCCTGATTCTCAGAAGCTGCCTCCCGGAGAAAAGCCTTCTGGACGGGGCCTACTGGAGACGCTTCTACCGCAACTGGACCAGAGCCTGCAGACTCATCTATAATCAATAACTATCTTAAAGTTTTATAAAGTTTTGCGCAATTCTTTGATTTTTTTGCTGTTATGTATTATAATGTAACAAATGTGTAATTCTTCGAGCACAGCTCCGGAGAAATTACCAAAAAGATCAGGAGGACAGGTAAATGAAGAAAGTAAAATGCCCGTGCAAGGGTGCAGCAAAGAAGGTATCTGTAGTCATCGGTGTGATTGCCGGAGTGGGAGCTCTGATTGCCGGAGGCGTAGCCCTCTACAATAAGTTCATCCTCGGAAAAGAGGGTGCAGAGGAGCCGGAAGAGCCGGATGCTTTCGAGGAGATGGAAGAGGCGGAAGCAGAGGCTGAGGCTGAAGCAGAAGAGGAGACAGAATCAGAAGCGGAAGCTGAGGAAGAAGCCGCAGAGGAAGGGGCTGCCGAGGAAGACGCAGACGCTGAATAAAAGTAGATAGTGTGAACATGCATTGATAAAACGGCACGGGCGACCGTGCCGTTTTTGTGTCCCGGGATCCCCAAACCTTTAAGAAAATTTTAGAGAAGTTTCAGCAGAAATATGCTACAATAAGAAAACAAAAGAGTATCGGAAATTTTCGGAAAGAAAGGCGTAATCTTATGCAAATAAAGAATCTGACAGGAAAGGAATTAAAGCAGGCAGCGACCCTGGTACCGGACTATATTCTCCGGGAAGCCACCCTGGTGCTGGGATGTGAGACAAAAGAGAACCTGGCGGGCGTGGCCGTTTTGATGAAGCGGGATGACGACTGGGTGGTGACCTGGCTCTACGTGGAAGAGGAATACCGGAGGCGGGGCTATGGCAATGCCCTCCTGGACGGAGCTGTGGCTGCCGCGAAGAATACCGGAGCCGCCAGCCTGTCCATGGATCTGAACGGCGACAGCGAGGGCGGGCGATTAGCAGCTGCCATGCTGACCAAGCGTTTCTTCCGTCTTCATTTCGAGCGGGTGGCTCGGATTCGGGTGACGAAGGAACAGTTTGGAAAAGCCGTATTTTTCACAGACGCGAAGCTGGCAGGCGATGGAAAGCGTCTTTCCTCCCAGGTTCTTTCCCTTCGGGAGCTGAAGTCGGCAGAGCTGGCTGCCTTCCTGGAGGAATGTGAGAAGCGGGGCAATTACCTGGTGAGCCGAGCGGATTACCGGGGAGCCGACAGCAGGAAGAGCAAGGCTCTGGTATACCAGGGACAGATCGTGGGCGTACTTCTCCTGGAGCGCACCGGTGAGAAGCTCTATACCATTCAGCTTAGCTATGTAGAGAAAAAGCACCAGATGGAATTTGTAAGTCTCATTCGGGCCGCAGGGCGAAGCCTTCAGGAGTCAGAAAGTGAATGGGAAAATCTGGAATTTGTCTGCATGGATTCCTCGATTTTGCAGCTGGCCAAGCATCTCTTCCCGGAGCGGGAGATTCGCTGGGACTGCATGATCACAGGAGAGCGGTGGCTGTAGACCGCAAGAACATTCGATAGGTATGAGGGGGCGCGCAGCCGCCGACACAGGAGGAAGATAGATGGGATTATTCAGCAGCAAAAAGAAGACGCAGAGTGAACTGGTGACAGAGCGTATGCAGGCCATGAAGGCAGATGAGAATCAGACACTGGCAGATTTCTACCGCTCAGAGATGGGTCAGGAGGAGGAGATCCGAAAGAAGATTCAGAATCCGCCCTCCGGTGTCTGGAAGAAAAACCGTTATAAGAATAAAAAGAGGGCAGAGCTTGCGGAGCTCAGCAGCCGGCATGCGAGTCTTTTCGATCTGGAAGGGATGGCGAATGCCGAGGCCTTAAGTGCCGGTGTTCAGCATGAGCTGGATGAGAAAAAAGGGGAGAAGGAGCAGGCTGACGTCACGGACATCGAGGAGGTCTTCGAGACCCAGGAGCTCTATGACGGAGAACAGCTGATTCAGGAGGAGCTGCTGCTTCGCCCCACCGAACGCTATAAGGGCTGCAAGGCAGGTCTTGCTTCCTGCAAGAGGGGTGAGAAGCCGGTGCTGGATGAGAAGACCGGAGAACTGGTGCATGCCTCCCTCATGACAATTCTGGGAGCAGCTGCCGATCCGGAGCAGGCTATGCATTTCCTGGAGCAGAAGCATCCGAGACTGCGTAATCTTCTGTGCTACCGGGCTCTTCTCGAGAGCATGGAGCAGGAGCTGGGGATCATGCTGCGGCAGGAGCATGCGAACCTCCAGGGACTGAAAAAGAGCGAGTATGCGAAGCTCTACGCCCAGAGGCTGGCAGCGGATGCCCTGGTGGCACGTGCTGTCCTGCAGCAGCAAAGCATGCAGCAGGAATTCCTGCAGTACATCCGAGAGGTGGAGCAGGAAGAGGAGGAAGCACGGCAGCGACGTGAGCAGGAAGAGCGGGTACGCCGTGAGCAGGAAGAACGGGAAAATGAAGAGCGCAGAAAGCGGGAGGAGCAGGAAGCGAAGAGAAAGGCTCCCTACCAGGCACTCTACGATAAGCTGAAGATACAGGAGCTGGCAGAAGAGGTCTTCGTACCCCAGGGCGGACCGGCTGCGAAGATGCTGGATCTGTACCGGAAGATATTGTACTTTGCGGAGGATCGGATAAGGAATCATGCCGACGACATGGAGGAGCGCTGGAATGAGATTCGCAAAACCATGGCAGGCTATGGACTCTTTCGGAATATGGGAGCGGTTACAGACATTACCGCTTTCTCCCTGACCCTGATCGAGAAGCCTACCTTCGGAGCGGATTTCCTGAAGCAAGCGGACGAGCCCTTGCTGCTCGAGTACGCCGCACAGGCGGCAGCCGATGCCTTCGCCCAGGCAGTGGCCGGCACCTCAGCTGCTCATCCGGAATATATCAGCAAAAAAGAGGCAGAAGATGTAAAAAAGAAAGCAGAGCGCATAAGACAGAACCTCCGAAGCGATGAAGTCAATAAGGAGCGCATCGAGAAGGCCAAGGCGGACTTTAAGGCCGTGCGGCATGCGGGTATCGAGGAGACCTGGCAGAAGTATCCGGAGAGCTTCGCCTACTATGAATTCATGAACGGCGAGGTAGTGAAGACAAACCATTTCCTGAAGGGAACCCGGAAGGAGAAGGGACTCTTCGAGACGAAGGACTTCAATGTCTTCGATTCCAATAAGCCGGAGGAGCTGGAAGCCTATGTGAAGTACTATGAGGAGAACTATCTCGCGAAGGAACCCCATGATCCCATGTACGACGAGGTCTATGAGTACCTGAAGAAGCATGTGGCTTATCGTATAGCGGCGATCAGGAAGCTGCAGGAAGCCCGGGAAAAGGGGCCAGACGAGGCTTATAAAAAAGGAAAAACCTGGGAAATCGATGAGGCGAAGGGAAGCTACTATCTGAAGGGATACGAGACACCGAAGCAGAATACAGCTCAGGGCTGCTGGTCCGTAGCCATGGCAGCCATGCTGCAGTTCCGGGGCTATCCGGTGAGCCAGGTAGATATCCGAAGCCACCGCTTCGAGGCAGATACCCGGGTTAATTATAATTCCAGTTATTACCAGAACATGAATATGGCCTGTAATATCGCCGACCACGCGAACCTTCTGGCAGAGCTGGCGCCGGATACCATGATGAAGCAGGTCAGCTTCCTGGTGATGCCGAGTAAGGCAGAATTAAAGGAGAAAATCAAGGACTACGCGAAGGAAGCCATCGGTAAGAGCCACGGTCCTCTGGTACTCCTTTTTAGAGGCCACTATCGCATCCTCTATGGCTGCGAGGGAGAAAATGTGACCGTACACAATCCCTTAGAGGAGGCAGCAAAGAATCTGAGCCTGGATGCCCTCGTCGAGCAGATGAAGGGAAGCAAAGACCTGAGCTTCTACTGGCTGGCGGATCTGCCGGAGCTCAACGCAGAGGGACAGCGGGTTGTCGAGACGGAAAACAAGGATATCGCCATCCATTACGATAAGGACGGCGTCATCGAGTACAAGGGTCTGGACGAATATGAGGATCCGGGACTTTCCATCGTGCGATCCGGCTATGCGCAGTTCTGTACCGGCGGCACGATGATGACCCATCTGGATTATGTATTCCTGCCCGGCAGCAAAAAGCATAAGATCGAGGAAAAAAAATAAAAGAGGAGTAGATTATGAAGAAGAAAACCATTACCATCCTGCTTGCAGCAGTACTTGGAAGTGCGGTAGCCCTCACCGGCTGCGGCAGCACAGGAACCACAGACAGCAGTACAGGAGCGGCAGACAGCACCGAAAGCGCCGCATCCGACAGCGCGGATTCTACAGACGCAGGAGATGCAAGTGACCTGTTTGCGGCTATGGCAGACTATCAGTTCGAATTCGCCAGCGGCGCAGGCGGTTGGAGCACGGAGCTGACCGTCGATGCAGACGGATCCTTTACCGGACTCTATCACGATTCTGAGATGGGGGAGACCGGAGACGGCTATCCGGACGGCACCGTCTATGTATGCAACTTCTCCGGAACCTTCGCGGCGCCGGAGCAGGTGGACGAATATACCTATAAGACCAAGATCGAGAGTATCACCAGCGAGAAGGAAGACGGCACCGAGGAGCTGGCAGATGACATGCGCTACGTCTACAGCACCCCCTACGGCCTGCAGGATGCAGAGGATATCTACATCTATACACCCGGTGCAGTCATCGCAGATCTGCCGGAGGGCTACCAGTCCTGGATCCAGTTCGCCAGCGACGGCGAGACGACCCTTTCCTACTATGGTATCTACAATGAAAAGGGTGACGCGGGCTTCTACAGCTATGACTACAGCGAATTCGGCCATGAGGAGGAGAGCCTCTCCGACGTGGGCACCACAGATATAGATACCTATATCCCGGCAGAATCCGCCATCGGCCAGGAGCTGGCCGGTATCGAGGAGAAGGAGGAGGCCATCGATCAGAAGCTGGAGGGCGAGAGCCTGACCCAGACCGAGATGAATGAGCTCGCCGAACAGAAATTCAAGCTGTGGGATGATGAGCTGAATTCCATCTGGAAGCGCCTGAAGGATATGCTGACGGATGAAGAGATGGCAGAGCTGACGAAGACAGAAAAGGCCTGGATCACCGAGAAGGACAAGCAGGTCGAGGAAGCAGGAGCAGACTATAAGGGAGGCAGCATGGAGACCATGGTGACGAACCTGAAGGCCGCCGAGCTGACGAAAAAGCAGGTATATGAACTGGCGACGAACCTGATCTAAGAGGAGAAACAAGATGCCGAAGGACGTATTACAGCAACAGCAGCAAAATGCAGAAGTACAGCAGATGCCGGTACAGGCACAGCAGGTGATAGAGGAGCAGAGGCACGAAGCCTTCCTGCAGGAATTTCAGCCGGATGAGAAGCAGATGGAATTCGAGCGGCAGCTGCAGGAGCAGAAGGAATTCCTGGCCACCTCGCAGGATGTGCAGAATTTGCGCAGACTCAATACCTATATGGAGAACCGCAGCCACCAGGAATGGGCACAGAACTACGATGAATTCGCCCAGCTGGCCGGTCAGCTGAACCAGAAGTTCCAGACCCAGTATCAGTACGATACGCAGCATTCCAACTGGGCAGAGCTGGAGCAGCAGGCGCAGGAGACATTGACGCAGGTCATGGAGCGGGATGAAGAGCAGCAGAAGGTAAAGCAGAAGACCAGCTTTGCGGGCATCGAAGAGACCATGAATGCCATCCTGGCGGATAGGAACGTCTTTACCGATTCCGGGATGTACCGCGGAATCCGTGCCACCTGCGAGAAGTACAAGGCAGAGAAGGTAAGCCTGAAGAAGCGGCTGGAGATCCTCGCCGAGCTTCAGACGCAGGTGAAGGCCTATACGCAGATTCGCTATAAGAAGGACGGCTACGGCAGCAAAAAGGGCGCGCGCCGCATGGGATGGATGACGAAGCTTCTGGCTATGATTGCCAGCGTGCAGGAGAGCAGTATGCCGGAGATCGCCCATTATTCGGAGCAGACGCTGGAGAATAATGAGAGACGTTCGGAGACGGTGGATGATATGCGCAAGTATCATCAGGATAAGTTTGACAAGTTCCGGGCAACCGGTACCAAGATCCCGATTGAGCGCTATGCGGATTTCCTTTTGTATTATAAGCGGGATAAGAACGGAGAGGTGACAGAGGAGACCCGGGCGAATTACGAGGCGAACCTGAAGACCCTGGACACCCTGGGCAATGCAGAATTTACGCCGGAAAATCAGGAGAAGCGGATCGGAACCCTCGTAAAAATGTTCGAGCGCATGAAAAAGCTGCGGATCGATGAGAATAGCTTTACACCGGAGAAGGCCAAGCAGTGGTTCCAGGATATCCTGGATACCGAGGGCTTTACCACCTTATATAATAACTTCAACGATCTGATGGTAGATGAGAGAAAGCGCTATCAGGAGCATAATATGCCGGTGGATCCGCGGATTACCTATATGACACAGCAGACGGCATCGCAGCTGGTGATCATCTACACCGCCCTGACAGGACAGTTTCTGACCACTCTCGGAATGAAGGGAAACGGAGATCTCGATCCTTCGACCGACGCGCGGAAGATAAAGAAGATGGACGAGGAGCTGTCCGGACAGCTCGCGATGTATCTGAATCTTGCCAAGGAGACCTATGAAAAAGGCGAGAGGACGCCGGAACCGGATCCCGAGATGGAGCAGAAGCTTCAGGATACGGCAGCCTATTATGATAATCC
>CAVKIR010000049.1:0-7980 GCA_963656395.1 Prevotella sp. CAG:279 | reverse complement strand
CCCACCAGCATCATGATACCCATCAGGGATACCATGGTCAGGGACTGACCCGACAGGAACAAAAGACCGAAGGAGCCAATCAGGCTGAAGGGAATACTCAGCATGACCATCAGGGAATACTTCGGTGACTCGAACTGCATGGCCATTACCAGAAATACCAGGAAAATCGCTGCCGCAATGGCTTTTCCGATGGCACTGAAGGTCTCCGTCATCATCTCATCCATGGTATCCTGAGACTGCTCCACAGAATCCGGCAGGCCGGTGTCGGTCACCAGCTTCTCAAGGGCTGTATCCACCGCGTCGGTATCGTCCGATACACAGGAGGCCGTAATCGTGGTGGTATATTTCCCATCCTGCTTCGTGATAGTCTGCTGGGAATCGGTATACTGCAGGGTTGCCATTTCCGACAGGGGTACGCCTCCGATGGACGCATCCAGGAGGGTACTGGCCTGGGTATAGGTGTCTTCCGGATACTCCAGCATCACACTGTACTCCTGACCGTTCGACGTAATCGTCATGGCCTCGGTGCCGCTGATCATACTGTAGAGGCCGCCTGCCACCTGCACCGGTGTCATGCCGTGCGCCATGGCATTCAGCGGATCCACCAGAACCTTGATCTGGGTGGAGCTCTCACCTGCATCGGAGGATACATTCAAGACACCCGGGATGTTCCATGCCTGCTCTTCGATCTGTGCCACGGCTTCCTTCAGGTCATCCAGATTCGTGGAGGCCAGGGTCACGCTGCCGCCGCTGGTCGTCGCCATCATGGTGGACATCTGACTGCTCAGGGTGATATCCAGCTGCACGCCGGTCATATCCTTCGTCTCCTGCAGCCATTGATCCGCCACCTCCTGGCTGGACATCTTCCGATCATCCTTCAGATTCACAGCGATGCTGCCGGATCCCTTGGAGGATGTCAGCGTATAGCTCTCCACATCCTCATGGGCCGCCACCATGGCCTCCAGCTCCTGCATCTTCGCATCTACCTCCGATACCTTGGTGCCACTTCGGAAGGTGGCCGCCACGGATATCGTTCCTTCATCCATGGAGGGCATCAGCTCTACCTTCATCAGAGCGACCAGCCCGAAGGAAGCGACCAGAAGAACGACCGCTACCAGAACGCTCAGTTTTCTCTTATATAAGAGCTTCCGCTCGAACTTATCGTATCGATTCTTAACCTTATCTAACAGGCTGTTGATCTTCAGCTCCTTCTTCTCCTTGGGCTTAAACATGCAGAAGAAGAGGGGAACCAGTGTCAATGCAGAGATCAGGGAAGCCAGCATGGCGATGATGATGGTATAGCCCAGCTGCCCGAAGATCTGTCCGGTCAGGCCGGTCTGGATACAGAGGGGCAGGTATACGACCACCGTGGTAATGGTGGAAGCGATGATGGAGCCTGCCACACCGTTCGCGCCGATCTCCGCCGCTTCTTTAAATCCGGGCTTCTTATCCTTGGCCCGGAAGCAGCTCTCCAGCACGACACTGGAGCTATCTACCATCATACCGATGGCGATGACCAGTGCTCCCAGAGTAATGATATTTAAGGAGAAGCCCGCCGCTGCCATGACGATGACCGTCACCAGCAGGGAAATGGGCATGGCGCTGCCGACGATCAGGCTGGCCTTCCAGTCTCCGAAGAAGAGAAAGAGCACCAGCATCGACAGGATGACGCCCATGATCAGGGTGCTTCCCACTGACTCTACAGACTGCAGAATCATCTCGGAGGCATCATAGGAAGCGGTGGCCACCAGTCCCGGATGTGACTCCTGCATCTGACGCATGACCTTCTTTACGTCCCGTACCATTCCCAGCGTACTGGAGTTCTGGTTCTTCGTGACGCTGACGGTCAGAGTCTCCTCGCCGTTATACCGACTGATGCTGTCCGGATCCTTCTTCGACCACTCTACGTCCGCCACATCGGACAGATGAATCATGCTGCCGGTGGCCGTAAAGAGCGGGATCTCCCGCAGATCCTCCACGGTCGTCACATCCGCCGTGCTGATGGCGCTGATGGACTGGCTGCCCTGCTCCAGGGAACCTATGGGAACGGTAAAGTCCGTGGTCGAGATATACTGGGCGATGCTGCTCATCGTCAGGCCGTATTGGTTCATGGCCTCCTCGTCAAGCTTCACCTGAATATAATTCTCCCGGCCGCCACTGGTCTCCACGCTGGCGACGGAGCTGATGGCCTCAAGCTCCGGCACGATATCATCATTGACCAGTGACAGCACATCACTGTCGTCTGTGGTGCTGACGGAGTAGGTAATGCTGGCCATGGAATTGATATCCATTTTCATTACGACGGGGCTCTGGCAGTCATCGGGCAGAGAGGCCTCGACGGAATCCAGGGCTGCCCGCAGGTCGAGGTAGGCATCATTCGTATCTACGCTGTAGTCATACTGCAGAAGAACGATGGAGCTGTTCTCCCTGGAATAGGTGGTCACGGAATCGACGCCGCTCAGGGCTCCGACCTTGCCCTCGATCTCGGAGCTCACCAGCTCCTCCACAGATTCCGGGTCTGCGCCCGGGTAGACGGTCATCACCAGCATCATGGGCATGTCCATGTCCGGCATCAGCTCGAGTCTGAGTCCTAACAGGGATGTGATTCCGAACACGGCCAGAGCCAGGACGACCAGCAGGGTCGTGACCGGTCTTTTTAAGGAAAATTTTGTAAGATTCATTTATTCTGCATCCTCCACCGTGTCATTTGCTCCGGCAACCACGACCTCTGCGCCGTCCCGCAGCTTGGAGGACCAGGTCGTCACCACCTGACTCTCTGCGTTCAGTCCGTCCTCGACGGACACTTCCGTATCATTCATCAGCCCCACGGTAATCGGGGTCTTCACCAGCTTTCCCTCCTCCACGCAGTACACGTAGGCATCCCCTGCGGAGAAGTAGACTGCATCATAGGGAATAACCAGGCCGCTCTCTTCTCTCTGTGTGGTGGCATGTACCTTCACGGATACACCGCTGGGCAGCTTGTCCCCTGCGCCGATGACGGCAGCCTTCACCTCAAAAAGCCGTGTCTGGGCACCCGCCATGGTTCCCACCTCGGTGATGGTTCCGGCGAAGGTCTCACCGTCCCGCTCCACCTCGACGGCATCGCCCACCTTCAGTTCGTCCCTGACCTTCTCCGATACGTTAAAGGTGACGGTCATGGAGTCCTTATTCGAAATGACATAAGCCGGGCTTCCGGCCGATGCAAGGGCATCCTTCTCCACGGAGATGGATTCGATCTGCCCGGAAATGGGCGCTGTGATGGTATACATATCCAGCTGGTACTGGGCAGACTCCCGTGCGACACCCGCCTGGGAGAGCTGGGCGGAGTAGGTGGCGTCCGTCTCGGGATAGACCTCATTCTTCGTGATCTCGTAGGTCTCCTTCGTGGTATTCAGGTTCTCCTTCAGGGTCTCCTTCTGACTCTTCGTACTGCTCAGGCTGCTTTCCAGCTGGGATTTGCCGGACTGAACCTGAGAGAGGCCGGACTGCGCCTGGGAGAGAGCCTCCTGGGCCTGGGTGAGCTCAAGCTGCGCATTTGCAACCACGGCTTCCTGGGTTTTAATAGCCAATTCGTCGATATTTTCGTTATTTCCGCCATTTGCTTCTTTAGCGATATTTTCTCCATTCTCTGTTCCGGATGCCTCTGTTCCATTTGACGTCGTACCGGCACTTTCTGCACTTGCATCCGCCGCGCTGCCCGACTCAGCCATGCTATCTCCCTGCGCCTCCTTCTGCAGGCTTTCCAGCTTCAGCTTTTCCTGCGCCAGTGTCTGATTTTTCGCCGCCACATTGGCCTGCGCCGCTGTCACCGCCTGAGAAAGCTGCTTCTCCTGATCGCTTAAGCTGCTGATCTGGCTCTCCATATCCTTGATGCTGCTTCGCACCTTATCCAGACTGTCCTCCAGAGAATCGATACCCTGCTCCGTCTGGTAATTCTGCAGATGTCTCGCACCGCCGGTGGCTGCCTGAACCCCGGCCTCCACCTGACTGTAAGCCGCATTGGCGCTGTCCATCTGCAGCTGCGCTGCCTCGTCGTCGATCTTGAACAGGACGTCGCCTGCCTTGACCGTATCCCCGACAGAATAATTCGCCTGGGTGACGGTTCCGGACACCAGCGGCACCACATAGACCTGCTGCTCCGGGGAGACGCTTCCGATATAATCCGTATCCAAAGACACCTCACCGCTCTGCGGTGTCTGCACTTCCACATTTGCCTTCTCTGCTTCCGTCTTCTCGCTCTTGCCGCAGCCCGTCACAGACACACTCATGGTCAGGACAAGACCCAGCGCCAGCACGCTTTTCTTTTTCATCCGATATCCTCCTCTATGCTCGGCAAAACCCGACCGACCAGTCGGTCGGAAACTGAGCTCATTATACGTCAGAAGAAACTGTAACGTCAAGAAAAATGCGGACTGGATTTTCTTAAAAGTTTATAAAGGATGAAGCAGCAGTCACACCACCAGCTTAATCACCGCCGTATTGGCATAGGTCAGGGGTTCATTGTGGATAAAGAAGACCCGACTTTGTACCGGCGCGTAAAGAGTCTCTAAAAGTTCACTTTCATAAGGATGGAGGATATTCGCCAGAGGCTGTCCCATCGCCACCTCTTCGCCCGCCTTTACCAGCGGCTCAAAGATACCGGACTGGGCGGTTCTGACCGGAATAAGCTCTGTATCAAAGATGACCTTCGGCTTGACCGGTGAGGGACCCTGATAGCTGACGATTCCCTGCGCTGTCAGGAAGTTCAGGATGGCGATCACCGCCTGTCCTGCCCCATTCGGACTGATCCGCTCTGTCGCTGTGGTATAGAGGGAGAAGGCCTGGGTATTCCATACCTGCCAGTTATAATTCAGGGTAGCCGTATCATAGGGGCGCACCTTCCGCACCACCACGTAGGGCAGGCCGAACTGCTCCGCCAGCTCAGGCCGGCTGTAACCCTCCTCCATCAGCCGGACATGGGGCACGAAATCCCCCGGCATATAGAAGGAGGTAAATTGGATTCCATATTCGTATTCGGATATCTCCCGGAACACACCGTCCGCGATCCGCTGGGTCGTTTCTCCCAGATCGTAGCCCGGGAACATCCGGTTGATGTCGGTATTATCCGTAGGCCAGAATCGCTTCTGGATATTCATGGAGGACGGATTCAGGGAAGGAATAATCAGTACCTTTTTGCCTTCGCGAATTCTTCCCTCTGCCTCCAGCTGGCGGAACTTCTTCACCAGCTTGGAGCAGCAGTAGAGCTGCTGCACCTCATTGCCCCGGGAGCTTCCCACGATGCAGACGGAGGCTTCGCCTTCCCCGAATTCGTAGCCTGTGATTCGGAAATCATCTCTGTAAAGTCCGTCCATCTGATAGATCGTGCGTTTACGCATGTGCATACGCCTCCTTTCTCAGGAGCCGTCCCATCAGGGAGCCCTCCCCTACGACCGGATAATCCCGAATCGTAAATAAGATGCCGTCCACCGGCGCCGTCACCTCATCTAAGACCGTTCCCGCCAGCGGATCCACGATCTTCCCTATCAGGTCTCCTTTTTTCAGCTCGACCCAATGCTTCACGGCCGGAATGAAGATGCCGCTGACCTTCGCATTCAGATAGCTCACATCCTCAGGATCCCGGGAAATGATAGGCGTTCTCGTTTCCTTTGTCTCTCCCGTCCAGATATCGAGCTTTTTCATGAGATGCAGGATGCCGTCCACCAGCTGATCCCCGTAGGAACGCGTAATGCGCATGCCGACTCCCATCTCCACCACGAGCACCGGTGTGCCAATGCTGTTCAGACTATAGGCAAAGGTGGATTCCAGCACCGTGCTGGCGCCATGAACCCAGATAAAATCCACATTCGCCTCCTTGGCCAGGGGAAGCAGCTTCTCCTCGTGGAGCTCATTGATGCGGATCTGCGGGATCTCCGTGAGATAAATGTTGCTGGCATGGATATCCAGCACACAGTCCGAGCCTTCCACATCCCGGATGATTTCTGCTGCCAGATATTCCGTCATATTTCCGTCGGCATGACCCGGGAAAAGCCGGTTCATATCCAGATCGAAGGCCGGAATACCCCGCGTAATGGAGTCGATACCCAGCGGATTCATGGCCGGATAGATATCGACGATTCCCTTGAGATTCTGCTTCTCCTCCTGAATTCTCCGCTGCAGCTCATAGCAGATATACTGCCCTTCCAGCTCATCGCCGTGAATGCCGGTGACGATGCTGATTCTGGGCATGGAGGCTGTCCGGTTCTCCGGCATGATTCTATTCTTTCTGATACGCAGGACTTCATCGATGGGAAGCCCTACGGATGCTATCGTTTCTATCATCGTAATGTTACCCTTTTTTACTTTTTTGTACCCTTTTTACTACCACATTTACCTGCTGCTCCTGCTCTCCGCCGTTGAAGAGGATACCGCGGTTGATGGCGCATTCTGTGGCGTCCCGCCCGTCTCCGAGCTTGATATAGCTGTCCCCTGCCGGGCAATTATTCGTAGGATCCAGGCCGATCCATTTCCCATCACAAAAAGCCTCCACCCAGGCATGGCTCGCTCCCTCTCCCAGCATCAGACCGCAGACGTACCGCGCCGGTATCCCCTGAAGCCGAAGCAGGGTCTCATAGATATGAGCATAATCCTGACATACGCCCATCCCCAGCTTCCAGGCCTCCTCGGCCGTCGTATGCGCCTCGGTCTGCAGGGGCCTATAGGAATAATCCCTGTGCAGGCGATCCATCATCCGGATACAGGTCTTAAGATCCGTCCTTCCCTGTTCCGTATCGAGGCTGTGAAAATATTGCAGAATTCCCGCTCCCGGAATGCATTTGCCGGATGGATAGCGGTACATCCCGACCATGGAAGCCTCCTCATAGATCTCCGGCCTTATCTCCACTTTTCCGGAAATTCCAAAGGAGAACAGACTGTGAGGGCTGGGAATCGAACCGTAGATCTTCGGATTGCCCCAGCCGTCGCTCCCTTCCATCCACCTGGAATCAGGCTCCATCTGAATTTTCTTTTCCAGCAGGGTCTGCCGCCCTGTCTCCTTCGGAATGCATTTGATCGTATAAAAGCAACGTTCCACAGGTATGGAATAGCGAATCTGCATCTGATAATCGAATTGTAAAACCATGTTTCTTTATTTCCTTATTTTTACAGGATATTCTCCACATTTGCTACAATCCCATAATAATCCAGATTCTCTGCTTCTGCAAGCTCACTTACTTTTTCCAGACATTCCTCATGGTAAGGAAGTCCGCTCCGCTTCACCCGGGGGATCATGCGGTGTACCTCCCGTCGGATTTCCGCTTTGCCGCTTCCCAGGCGGGCATACAGATCGATCCGTTCGATCCGCTTGCCGGCTTTGATGATATTCCGGGTCTCCTCGCTGTCGATGCGATCATCGATGCTGCCCCAGAAGGCCAGAATGTCATCCAGCACTCTCTGCAGCTCAAATAAGGGGGCATTGCTTCCTGCCGCCTTGTTCATCTCATAGATGGCTAGCTGAATATAGGACAGAGCCTCCGTGCTGATGCTTTCACGGAGCACGATGGCATTGTCATAAGCCCGGTTCAGATTGCTGATAATGGAATCCGGATTTTCCTCATCGAAGGGATACCGTTTCAGGAAATCCTCCTTCGACTGATAGATATCGGGAATGTCCACCGAATTGCAAAATGCCTTATAGCTCTCCTTCTCTTCATCAATCATCCGATCGTAGCTGTCGAAGAACATCCGGATGGTTGTATAGACGCGTTCTGTATACCTTCCAAGCCAATATAACCTGGAAGCCTGTTCTACCGAGATAATACCCATGTGTCTTTAAATCCTCCTCCCTGTGATGAGTTTACGACGAATGAATCCGGATTTCTGGAAAATCTTGTAAGTCCGCTTTTCCACACCACCGGCTCCTCGCCCATCAGTACAAAGGCTCTGAGATCCGCTTTTCTCGGAACAGTCTCGCCGCCCTCCCGGATATCCAGATCCTGGAAATCA
>CAVKIR010000048.1:448-8173 GCA_963656395.1 Prevotella sp. CAG:279 | reverse complement strand
CCAACATATATACTACACTTACAGTTAATACATAAGTATAAGTAAAACACATAATAAATCATTTAAAGGAGAAGAATAACATGAAACTCACAACGAATGGAATCAAAGATTGTAACGCATGGGAAAAAGCAGGAATCCGGCTTCCGGGATACGATGTGGAAGCAGTTTCCGAAAAGGCAAAAAAATCGCCGCGCTGGGTGCATTTTGGAATCGGCAATATCTTCCGCGTTTTCATCGGAGGTATCGCGGACGGGCTTCTGGAAGAGGGAGCGCTGGATCGGGGGCTTACCTGCGTGGAAACCTTTGATTATGATGTGGTAGATAAGATTTACGAACCCTATGACAACCTTGGTTTAAGCGTGATTCTTCACGGAGACGGAACCAGAGACTATAAGGTGCTTGGTTCCCTGGCGGAGGCTGTGAAAGCAAAGGCTTCCGATCCGGCACAGTGGAACCGGTTGAAAGAGATTTTTACGAATCCGTCCCTGCAGATGGTGTCCTTTACCATTACAGAGAAGGGATACGCATTGCAAAAAGCGGACGGAAGCTGGTTCCCGTTTGTGGAGGCAGATATTGAGAATGGTCCGGAGAAAGCAGTCGGTGCGATGGCAGTTGTGACGGCCATGCTGCATGAAAGATATAAAGCAGGAAGTTATCCACTGGCTCTGGTGTCCATGGATAACTGTTCCCAAAATGGCGCGAAGCTCCGTCAGTCCGTGCTGACTATGGCAGGGGAGTGGAAGCGGGCAGGCTATGTGGATGAAGCATTTCTGGCTTATGTCAGCGACGAAAAGACCCTCGCCTTTCCCTGGACTATGATTGATAAGATTACGCCGCGTCCCAGCGAACAGATCGCGGCGGATCTGGAAGCGCTGGGCGTGGAGGATATGCAGCCGGTCATTACCGGAAAGAAAACCTATATCGCTCCATTCGTAAATGCGGAGAAGCCCCAGTATCTGGTTATCGAGGACAGCTTTCCCAATGGCCGTCCGGCTTTGGAAAAGGGCTTTGGGGTCTATATGGCAGACAGGAAGACGGTCAATCTGGCAGAACGCATGAAGGTAACCGTATGCCTGAATCCGGTGCATTCCGCTACAGGTCCGCTGGGCGTGGCTCTGGGTTATGAGTTATTTGCCCATATGCTAAATACGGATGCGGATATGATGAAAATGGCCCGCATGGTTGCTTACGATGAAGGACTTCCGGTGGTGCCGAATCCGGGAATCCTCTCTCCGCAGGCTTTTGTGGATGAGCTGTTCAATGACCGTTTCCCCAATGAATATCTGGGAGATACCAACTTGCGTCTGGCAGTAGACGTATCCCAGATGGTAGGCATCCGTTTTGGTGAGACCATCAAGGCATATGTGGAGAAATACGGCGATGCCTCCTGTCTGACAGCCCTTCCGCTGGGAATCGCGGGCTGGCTGCGGTACATGCTGGTGGTGGATGACGCAGGTAACACTTATGAACTGGCACCGGATCCCATGAATGAAGAACTGCAGGAACAGTTAAAGGATATCGTAGTGGGCCGTCCGGAAACTTTTACGGATCAGCTGAGAGCGATTCTTTCGAATGAGCGTCTGTTTTTTATCGATCTTTATAAAGCAGGCGTGGGAGAGAAGATTGAAACCATGTTCCGGGAAATGCTTGCAGGACCGGGCGCAATCAAAGCAACGGTACATAAGTATGTAAACGTGCAGTAAAAACGGCAGGGGGAAAAGAAAAATGATAGAGCCGAGTAGATTACTCATTGCGGCAGTAGCCGGAATTGTATTATTATTGCTGCTGATTATTAAATTCAAGATTCATCCGGTATTATCATTGCTGATTTCTGCGCTGTTTATCGGACTCGGAGCCGGTATGCAGGTTCCGGATTTGATGAATACAGTGGAAAAAGGCGCAGGTGATACCCTACAGGGAATCGTATTGCTGATAGGACTCGGCTCCCTGTTTGGGGGTATTCTGGAGGTGTCCGGTGGCGCCCAGTGCGTTGCGCAGACGCTGATCAATAAATTTGGAGAAAGTAAGGCCGGCATTGCGCTTGGTATTACCGGGCTGGTGGTGGGTACCACCGTATTCTTTGAGGCGGGCGTGGTAATTCTGATTCCGCTTGCATTTGGACTTGCGAAGAAGACGAAAAAATCCACGCTGTATTATGTGATTCCGCTACTGGCCGGTCTGGCTACCGGTTTCGCGTTTATTCCGCCGTCGGCAGGTTCTGTGTTGGTGGCCAACATGCTGCATGTGGATCTGGGTGTTATGATTGCGGTAGGCGTCCCGGTGGGAATCCTCTCCCTGTTGTTTGCGGGAATCCTGTGGTCGAAGTTCATCGGCAGTCGGATTAATCCGGGACTTCCGTCGAATATCCAGGAGGTAAGGGAGGAAGAGGAGGCGAAGCTTCCGGCATTTTCGACGGTATTATGCATCATTCTGGTGCCGCTGATTCTGATTTTATGCAGTACAGTTTCGGCTTATATTCCGGGTATTGACGCAGTGCGTCCGGTACTGGAGTTTCTGGGAACGCCGTTTGTGGCGTTAATCATCGCAGTTTTATTGGCCATGTATTTTCTGGGAAAACGACAGGGCTATGACGGAGAGCAGCTGAAGAAGATTATGGATCACTCCTTGCGTCCGACCGGTCAGATCCTGCTGGTAATCACCGGAGGCGGTATTATCCGCTGGGTGCTGCAGGATTGCGGTATGGGCGAGATTATCGGACCGGCTCTTCAGAAGAGCGGACTTCCGCTGGTGCTGGTGGCATTTCTGATAGCGGCGCTGATTCGTGCGTCGGTAGGCGCTGCTGTGGTGGCGATGACCATGGCGGCAGGCATTATGGCCGCCATGCCCGGCGTGGCGGATCTGTCGCCGGTGTATCTGGCGGCTATGGTCTGTGCCATCAATGGCGGAGCTACTGCGTTCAGTCATGTGAATGATTCGGGTTTCTGGCTGGTGGGTTCATTACTGGAAATGGATGAGAAGACCACCCTGAAATCCTGGACCATGATGGAGACGATTATAGGAGTAACCGGTCTGGTCTGCGCAATTGTGATCAGCCTGTTCGCATAGGAGAAAAAGCAATGATTGCAAAGGTAATACTGGGAACCATGCAGAACGCGAGGAAGCTGGTAAGCATTGCGGAATCGGTTCCCTATGACGCAGAGCTATGCAGCGGCCGCTATGTGGTGGACGCCAAATCCATGCTGGGCGTCTTAAGCATGCCGTGTTCTCTGATACTTCCCTTTTCAATTTGATTTATACCACTGAAAATCCCTTATTCTTAATACAAACCTCGACCTCCGCCGTATCCTCGGTCTGGAATACCAGAACCGGCTTACCGGAGGCGCGGTTGAAGGACAGGTAGATGTAGTTGATGTTGATATTGCTGTCCGCCAGAGCCTTTAAAAGCTTGTTCAGGTTGCCGACCTCGTCCTCGACCTCCACGCCGATGACGGAGGTGAGCTTGCAGAGGTAGCCTACAGCCTCCAGAGCCTCCAGGGCTTTCTGCGGATCCGAGACTACCATACGGTTGATGCCGTATTCTGCGCCGTCGTTGGTGCAGGAGCCCCAGATGTTGATATTCTCATTGGCCAGAACCTCCGTGATATTCTGCATGGTGCCTTTCCGGTTCTCGGCATAGATCGATAACTGCTGTAACATAATCAGATTCCTCCTCTTTCTCATGCGGGAAAAGATCCCGTCGCTTTCGCTCTTCACAGTACAAAACTATCCCTATCATAACACAGGAAGCCGCATTTTACAATGGTATTTAAAAATAGATTATGCTATACTGATTCTGTTTAGGAACCTGAAAAAATATATATGGAATATAATCAGCATACTATATGGAAGAATTAAAAGCAGTATTAGAAAAATATGTAAATGAAGATCTGGAACGCATTACCCTAAGCGCCCCCCGCAAGGGCCGCGACGAGCTGAAGACCCGTATCCGTCCGGTGCTTCTTCAAGGCGAGCTGAAATTCCAGTTCGAGACCTTTCGAGGCCCCAAGGCCTTTCACGAAAATCTGACGCAGACGGAGGCGGTAGAACGCATTATCGCACTGATAAATGACGTCTTCTGCCAGCTGCAGCTGCAGGCCGCCGCAGGCCGAGTGACCGCCCTGGTCAGCAAGAAGGGCAAAATCACCGTAAAAGAAAAGCGACAGCCGGGGAAAACCCCGCAGGACGCAGGAGTAAATCGGGCTGCACTTTCTCATAATAAAAAGAAGCGATACCTGCTGGAGGAGGGGCGTCCTGTGCCCTTCCTGGTGGACTTAGGCGTCATGACCCCTGAGGGGAAGATTGTTCACGCCCGCTACGATAAATTTCGCCAGATCAACCGCTTTCTGGAATTTGTCGAAGATATCCTCCCGGCACTGCCGCGGGATCGGGAGCTTACGATTCTCGATTTCGGCTGCGGCAAATCCTACCTGACCTTCGCTATTTACTATTATCTGCGTGAATGCCAGGGGCTGGACGTGCGGATTATCGGCCTGGATCTGAAGGAAGACGTTATCCGAAAATGCAGCGACCTCAGCCGTAAATACGGTTATGAGAAACTAACCTTCCTTCAGGGCGACATCGCCGGATACGAGGGCTGCACCCGGGTGGATATGGTGGTGACCCTGCACGCCTGTGACACAGCCACCGATTACGCCCTGTACAAGGCAGTCAAGTGGGGCGCCGGTGTCATCCTGTCCGTCCCCTGCTGTCAGCATGAGCTGAATCGGCAGATAGAAAATGAGACCCTGGCACCGGTGCTGAAATACGGTCTCTTAAAGGAACGGATGGCGGCCCTGATCACCGACGGTCTCCGGGCAGAGCTTCTGGAGCAGCAGGGCTACGACACCCGGATTCTGGAATTTATCGATATGGAGCACACGCCGAAGAACATCCTGATTCGCGCGGTGAAGCGAAAGAACGGAAGGAAGGCGGAGGCGGCATCCGAGGCAGCCTTCGAGGCCTGCACGGAGGCTCTGCACGCGAATCTGACCCTGGAGAAGCTCTTGAGTGCAGGAACCTCCCCGGCGGAGAGCTACCGCTCCAGACGAAAAATTGCCGAGGGCGAGAAAGGAGAGAGCCTGTGAAAAAGCTGGTCATAAGAATTGCAACCATCGCGGCGGCCTTTCTCCTGGGGGTGGCCGGCATGAGCTATTTCCTGATGGCGGGCAATACGGATTCCACAGCGGAGATGGCAGAGGCCACCCTGCCGCTGATCTATATGGAACAAAACGGTCGTGACCTGAACCTTCTGCACGGCTATACCCAGAGCATGGATGCGGCTTCCGTACGGGACGCCGTCTATCCGCTGCCACAGGATCGTACGGTATCCTTCCGGGTGGAGTTCCCGGACACGAAGGTGCAGAAGATCTACTATGAACTGCGAAGCATCGACACATCCCGTCTGATCGAAGACGGTGAGCTTACAGATTACAGCCGTGAGGGACGGGCCATGACCGTCGACGTGAAGCTGAAGGATCTGCTGGACGATGGGGAGGAATATCTCCTGGTGATCCGCCTGGGTCTGGAGAAGGATCAGGAGGCATATTACTACACACATGTGAAGAAACTCGGAGACAATCATCTGGAGGAATGTCTGGATTTCGTCGAGGAGATCCACAGTGCCCTGTTTGATAAAAATAATACCGTCAGCATCGCCCAGTACCTGGAATCCGATGACAGCATCAGCAATAAATCTCTGGCCCATGTGTCGATTCATTCCAAATACAAGCAGCTGATCTGGGGCGATATGGATGTGGAGGAACCGGACACAGCCGATGTGCGAACCTATCTGACGGAGGTGGACAGTGCGGTAGCCTCCGTGCGCCTGGAGTATCCTGTGACCTATGCGAACGACGCAGGAGAGACCGAGACCTACGAGGTGACGGAGTCCTATCGGGTGCGTTATACCTCACAGCGCATGTATCTGCTGAATTACGACCGGAAGGTAGACCGCGTCTTTGATCCGAATCTTGACATTTTCACGAAAAAGGGCATGGATCTGGGAATCCTGAATACCACAGTGGAATACAGGAAAAATGACGAGGAGAACATCGTCGGCTTCGTGCAGAACGGACAGCTTTGGTGCTACGATGTGGCTCAGAACAAGCTGTCTCTGGTCTTTGGCTTTCGGGATGGCGACGATCTGCGGAGCGCCTATGGGGAGCATGCCATCCGTATCCTGAAGGTGGACGAATCCGGCGGCATGGATTTTCTGGTCTATGGCTACATGAACCGGGGAAATCACGAGGGTGAGACCGGCGTGGCCTTGTATACCTATGATGCGCTGACGAATTCCGTGGAGGAGCGGGCCTTTATCGAGAGCCGGGAGTCCTTCGCAGTGCTGCAGTCCAAGCTGGGCGAAATGGCCTACGTGAATAATGACGGCCAGTTCTATATTTCCCTGGATGGCGCGGTGAACCGCATCGATCTGAGCACCATGGAGTGTACGACCGTGGCGGATGGCCTCGCAGCCGACAGCGGCATGGTCTCCAAGGACGGTCATCTGGCAGCTTGGCATAAGGAAAATTCCCTGTACGCTTCCCAAAATGTGGCAGTGCTGAATCTCGATACCGGGGAGAGTCGGGAGATACAGGCTGACGACGGCTATTATATCCGGGCGTTGGGCTTCATGGGCACTGATTTCATCTACGGTGAGGCACGTCGGAGCGATGTGCAAAAGGGCCTGACGGGGAATGAATTATTTCCTATGAGCCGCATCATCATTGAAAATGAGCAGGGCGAGATCGTTCGGGAATTCGATTACGAGTCTCAGGGCAAATATGTGACGGACATCACCATTGAGAGCAATCGCATCTCCCTGAATTGTGTGCAAAAGAGTGCGGATGGAAGCTATGTGGCTGCAGATCCAGAGCCCATCACGAATAAAACCACGGAGATCGAGGAGAAGATCGCGCTGGAGACGAAAAACAGCGAATCCAAGGAGCAGGAATACTACTTCGCACTGTCGGGCACCAGGGGCAGCGGCAAGCTCCGCACCCTGACACCGAAGCAGGTGGTCTACGAGGGCAGCAGAAGCCTCACCCTGGAAAATGAGGCGGCAGACACCCGCTTCTATGTATACAATTTTGACGGCACCTTCGGCGGTGCATTTACAGGAGCCAATGAGGCCGTGCAGACCGCCTACGAGGCGATGGGCATCGTCGTGGATCGGCAGCAGAATATCCTGTGGACCCGGGGCGGCCGTAAGACCAGGACCGATCTGGGTACCATGAGCAATCCGCAGCAGAAGGATGGCGAGTCCTCGCTGCAGGCGGCATTGGAGATCCTGCTGGGACAGCAGAAATCGTACAGTGACGTGGGCACGTATCTGGCTCAGGGCTACACGCCCTATGAGATTCTGTCGGAAGAGACAGAAGGCCGGGTACTCGACCTGTCCGGCTGTTCTGTAAGCATGGTGCTCTACTATGTGAGCCGGGGCTATCCGGTGCTGGCGCTGGAGGGCGGAAGCCAGGCAGAACTGATTACCGGCTACGATCCGCAGAACATCGTCGTCACCGATCCGTTGACCTGTGAGAGCAGCAAGCGCGGCATGAACGACAGCACCCAGCAGTTCGCCGACCTGGGCAACCTGTTTCTGGTGTGCCTGCCGGAGACGGCAGATTAAAGAAAATGTAACTATTCAGAGCCATGCAAAACTGCGTTCTGCGAATACTTGCATTCAGGCAGATAAGCAGTTTTATATGGCGAAGTAACCACATGAGCAAA
>CAVKIR010000048.1:0-438 GCA_963656395.1 Prevotella sp. CAG:279 | reverse complement strand
TCTCAATACTTTCAAAAGTATCTTCTGTGCCAACAATGCACTGGGCATTATCACTGAACACGATGACTTTGATTTCGAGCTCTACATTGTTCTCCTCGGCGGTCTTGCTGAGTTTCTTTTTCAGAGGCCCCATAGCCGCATTTACCTGCGTAATGGGGGTGCCGGCCATGGAACCGGATCTGTCGACTACAATGATGATTTTTAAATGATTTTTTGTTAAGATATCTTTTCTTGCCATAATTGGTTTCCTCCTTTTGGGTGCTTTGTTTCTCTGTATACTTCTTTAACGAATGAGACAACAAAAAAACTCCCCTTCGGAGAGTTTTTTTAGAATATGTAACTATTCAGAGCCATGCAAAACTGCAATCTGCGAATGCTTGCATTCAGGCAGATAAGCAGTTTTATATGGCGAAGTAACCACATGAGCAAAAGGAAAGC
>CAVKIR010000047.1:0-8194 GCA_963656395.1 Prevotella sp. CAG:279 | reverse complement strand
CCACCCAGCCGTGATCCAGGGTGATGACCTGATAGGTCTTCTGCACAGTATGTAGCATTTCTCCGGTACTGCGGAACAGAATGCCTCGCATACTGGAGGTTCCCACGTCTAAAATCAGAAAATTCATCTTTCTCTCTCCTTTCTACATCTGATGTCTCACAATCCGGTACTCATCTCCGTACTGGAAATAGGGGCAGGCGTGGAAACTGCCCTGGATGAAGAGGCGCATCTCGTCCTCGTCCAGATCCATTTCGCAGACATAGTAGCCGTAATCGTCATCGTATACGTAGTTGCCGCACATCTCGCAGTTTGTGGCCTTTGGTTTTTTCTTTGTCATCTGGATTCCTCCTATTGCTTCGGCACCAGCACCTTCTGTATGTTACGCTTCATTTTCTCCGTCAGACGGGCATACTGGATCAGATCTTCTTCTTCAAAATCAGCGAATCTTACCGCATCGTAGTCATGCTGGACGGTAGACAGCTCCCGTAAAATCGGCTCTGCCTCGGGCAGGAAGGTGACACGTACACGTTTTTCCGGAGCCTTACGCGGCGGATCGTCCTTTGCCGTGCCTTTCTCTTTCTTCGAACGTACCGGCTTTGGAACCGGAATATCCTCCACCTTGATCAGCCCCTTCTGCACCAATTTTTGCAGCTGCATATGGAGGGTTCTTTTGGAGACGCCGACGAAATCCGCCAGCTCCTTTTTGGAGAATGCAGAGCCCAGATGGCGCAGGCATAAAAGCAGATAGGCCTCATCGGAGGTCAGATCATTTTTCAGGGCAGCCACCTCCAGATACCGCTGCATCAGCTTCCGCTCCCGATACTGATCCGAAAGCACGCCTTCTCCCGCAAGAGCCGCGGCACTGACTCCGGATCGCTCATCGCCCAGCTTCCTGGTGCCGGGGAGCAGCGGTATGCCTACCATCCCGTCACCGGCCGCGTCCACCAGAAACCGATAGAGCTGCAGGCGATTTTTCTCATATTCCTCATCATCCAGGACATTCCGGTAAAAATTATGATAATATGCAAAGACACTTAATTTCATCCGGATCGTCTTGGTGAAGCCTGTACCCTGCGTCGCCACCAGCGAGCCCTTTCGCTTCACATAATAGTAGATGGGCGCATGTAAGGCTGTGATCCGCCCGGCGAACCGTAGATATTCCAGATTAAACAGAAAGTCCTCACACCAGCTGACCTCCGCATGCATGCGCAGTGTATGCGCCTCGATCAGGAAGCGGCGGTACAGCTTGTTCCAGAGCACGCCATAATAATAATCTGCCGGATTCTCCATCATGTGGGATGCAAATTCTTCCCGGCTCATGACACCCTCTTCCTCGATATCGCCCTTTCGGGACACTCGCTCACCCACTACCCGGTAGAAATCCGCGATCACCAGATCGCAGTTCTTCTCTTCCGCCGCCCGTACCAGAAGCTTCGTGGAATCGGGCGTCATCCAGTCGTCGCTGTCCAGAAACTGAATAAAGGTTCCCCGAGCCTCGGACAATGCCTGATTTCGCGCTGCCGATACGCCCGCGTTCTCTTTATGAAAGACGCGAATGCGGGAATCCAACCGTGCGTAGGCGTCGCAGAGAGAGCCGGACGCATCCTCACTGCCGTCATCAACGAGCAGAAGCTCGAAATCCGTATATTCCTGCCCCAGCACACTGTCTACGCAGCGGGCGAGGTAATTTTCTGCATTGTATACAGGGATAATAATGGAAACGGTCGGGTTCTTTTTCTCCACGATGCCTTCCTCCTTTTACACAATTCGCTTGAACTTCTTTTCGATCTCCTGCTTCGTCATGGAGATAATCGTCGGCCGCCCATGGGGGCAATTGTAAGGATTTTCCAGTGTCAGCAGTTCCTCGATCAGCTCCTTCGCCTCTGCCGCGGACAGGCGCTGGTTGCCCTTGACTGCAGCCTTACAGGACATGGAGGCAATCTTGTCGAGAATCATTTCCGTATTCTTGCCGCTCGCGTATTCCAGATCATCCAGCAGCTCCAGAAATAAATCCTTCTCCGCCAGACCGTACAGGTTGGCCGGAACCGCACGGATGGCATATTCCTTTCCGCCGAAGGACTCAATCTCGAAGCCCAGATTCTGAAAATAAGCCTGATATTCCTTCAGCATCGCCTCCTCCTGCATGTTCAGCGTCAGGATCAGGGGCGGGCTGACCATCTGGGATGTGATCTCCTTATTCGCCAGTGTCTTCACGGTGCGCTCGTATAGGACTTTTTCGTGAGCTGCGTGCTGGTCGATCATATAAAATTTGTCTTCGAACTGCACCAGCCAGTAAGTCTCGAATAACTGACCTATGATGCGGATGTCGGACTTCGTCTTCGGATTCAGAAGACGGTGGTCGAAGAGATCCGGCTGCTCGAATGACACATCCGGCTCTGTGGTAATCGCTGCCGCTGTCTCTGGCTTTTGATTTACCTGGTATATCCCCTCCTCCCGGAGAAGCTCCGGCTCTTCCGGCTGCTTCGTTTTCTTCTCCTCGAACTCCGCATGAACCCGCTTTCGCATCTGGTCCATGAAATACTCCAGATTTCGCTCCTGCGGGGTCGAAGCCTGCTCCGGCTGCGCAGGAGCTTCAGGTTTTGCTACCGGTACGACCGTTTCTTTTTTCTCCGGCTCCTCCTCGTTAAGCTTCACCTCCGGAATTAGCTCCCGTCCCATCAGACCCTGCTGCACGGTCTCCCGCACGAAGCGGTACAGCTGCTCCTGGTTAGAGAATCTTAACTCCATCTTTGTCGGATGCACATTCACATCCAGAAGTCCTCCGTCGATGGTGAAATGCAGCGCCGTAAACGGGTACTTATGCTGCATCATAAAGGTGCGATAGCCTTCCTCGATGCCCCGGGCGATGACGTTACTTTTGATATACCGGCCATTGATAAAATAATTTTCAAAGCTTCGGTTTCCCTTCGAGATCACCGGTTTTCCGATAAAGCCCGTGATCCGAACTGCTCCCTGCACCGCGTCGATCTCCGCTAAGTTTGCCGCGATCTCCCGGCCGTAGATATGATAGATCACGTCCTTCAGGTTATGATTGCCGGAGGTATGCAGCTTCGTCTGCCCGTTGTTGATGAACTGAAAAGAGATATCCGGATGAGACAGTGCCAGCCGCTCCATCAGGTCGCTGATATAGCCCGCTTCGGTTATGGGAGATTTCAGAAATTTTCGTCTCGCCGGGGTATTGTAAAAGAGGCTTCGCACCAGAAAGGTGGTGCCGTCCGGAGCTGCCATATCCTCCAGCTTCTTCTCCGTACCGCCCTCGATGACGTAGCGCACACCGGCGTCTGCGTCCCCTGTCTTCGTGATGAGCTCCACCATGGCGATGGATGCGATGCTGGAGAGGGCCTCACCGCGAAAGCCTAAGGAAGCCACATGAAATAAATCCTCCACTGCCCGGATTTTGCTGGTGGAATGACGCAAAAAGGCAACAGACACCTGGCTGCGGTCGATCCCGCTTCCGTTGTCCGTCACCCGGATAAAGGATGTGCCGCCGTCCCGGATCTCTACCGTGACAACCGTAGCCCCCGCGTCGATGGAATTCTCCACCAGCTCCTTGACCACGGAGGAGGGCCGCTCGATGACCTCTCCCGCCGCGATCTGATCGATTGTCTTCTGATCCAGTACCTGAATGTTCGCCATCCGCTTACCACCTGTTCTTGATCTTATTCTGCAGCCGATAGATGGTATTCAGCGCATCCAGCGGCGTCATATTGCCCAGATCCATGTCCCGGATTTCTGCAATGATATCGTCGTCCTTCACCGTGTCGAAGAGGGAGATCTGCTCGGATTCCATCGTCATCTCTACCGGCTGTGCCTTCGGCTTCAGGGAAATGTCCGCTTCGCTTAACTCTTCCACCAGCTCTTTCGCCCGGGCAATGACCGGCTCCGGCACACCGGCAAGCTTGGCTACCTGGATGCCGTAGCTCTTATCCGCACCGCCCCGGACGATTTTCCGCAGAAATACGATGTCGTCACCCTTTTCCTTGACCGCGATACAATAATTATTCACGCCTGCAAGGGAGCCCTCCAGCTCTGTCAGCTCATGATAATGGGTCGCAAATAGGGTCTTGGCTCCGAGAATCTTCGGATTGCTGATATATTCGATAACCGCCCAGGCGATGGCCAGACCATCGAAGGTGCTGGTTCCCCTTCCGATCTCATCGAGAATCAGAAGGCTGTTCCCGGTGGCATTTCGCAGGATATTCGCCACTTCGGTCATCTCTACCATGAAGGTACTCTGTCCGGAAGCCAGATCGTCGGAGGCACCCACGCGGGTAAATATCCGATCGACGATGCCGATCTTCGCGCTGTCCGCCGGGACGAAGCTTCCGATCTGCGCCATTAGCACGATGAGGGCAGTCTGACGCATATACGTGGATTTTCCGGCCATATTCGGTCCGGTGATGATAGAGATCCGGTGATTGCCATTATCCAGATAGGTATCGTTCGGGATGAACAAAGCGTTGTCAATCATCTGCTCCACCACCGGATGGCGGCCGCCCTTGATATCGATGATGCCCTTCGTGTTCATCTTCGGCCGCACGAAATGATTTCGCTCTGCCACGAAGGCCAGGGAGGCGAATACATCCACCAGAGCCACTGCCTTCGCGGTCTTCTGTATCCGCAGCACCTGCGAAGCGATCTTGTCCCGCAGCTCACAGAACAGGCTGTATTCCAGCGCTGTCAGCTTCTCCTCAGCGCCCAGGATCGTATCCTCCAGCTCCTTTAGCTCCGGCGTGATATAGCGCTCTGCGTTGGTCAGGGTCTGTTTTCGCATCCAGGTCTCAGGCACCATGTCCTTGTAGGAATTGGTGACCTCCAGATAATAACCGAATACCTTATTGTATTTGATCTTCAGATTCCGGATGCCGGTCTTGTCCCGCTCCTCGGACTCAAGCCTGGCCAGCCAGCTTTTTCCTTCGGTCTTGGCCTTTCGAAATCGATCCACATCCTCCTGGTAGCCGTCCTTGATGATGTCGCCGTCCCGGATAGAGATGGGCGGATCCTCCCGGATGGCCTGCTCGATCAGGGTCTGCAGGTCTGTCAGGGTGTCCAGATCCTCCCGAAGCTCCACCAGCAGGGGAGAGGAAAATTCTTCCAGAAGTGTATGGATAGGCGGAAGCATCTCCAGGGAAGTGCGAAATGCGATCAGATCTCTGGGATTCGCCGTCTTGTAGCTGATGCGTCCAATCAGGCGCTCCAGGTCATAGATGGGGCCCAGGTACTCACGAAGCTCCTCCCGGGTAATCACATGCTGATTCAGTTCCTCGATGGCTGCATGACGCTTCTCGATCTCCGCACGGTCAATAAGGGGCTGTTCCACCATGGCCCGCAGGGTTCTGGCTCCCATGGCAGTTTTTGTCTTATCCAGTACCCACAGAAGAGACCCCCGCTTCTGCTTTTCCCGCAGGGTCTCGGTCAGTTCCAGGTTTCTGCGGCTGGAGCTGTCGATGATCATCGATTTTCCGATGGTATAGGTCTTGATCTGCGTCATGTGGGTCAGGGGCTGCTTCTGGGTCTCATAGAGATATTTGAGAAGGGCACCTGCCGCAAGCATGCCGACGCTTACATCCGCCAGCCCCAGTCCTGCAAGGCTTGCTGTCTTAAAATGCTCTAGCAACGTATTTTTACATACTGTATCGTCAAAATACCAGGCTTCCAGAGGATAGATGGCGATATGCAGCCGATATTTCAGATCCTCCAGATCGACACCGCTCATAGAAAAGGCTTCGTTACAGATGATTTCCGCAGGAGCAAATTTCGAGATCTCATCTAAGAGCTTCCGCTCCGAATCCACCTCCGTCACCAGATAATCACCGGTGGTAAAATCTGCCGTAGAGATTCCGTAATGATCGGAGAGATAGACGATGCACATCAGATAATTGTTTTTCGTCTCATCTGCGGTACTTAAGTTCGTACCCGGGGTCACGATCCGCACCACTTCCCGGTTCACCAGACCCTTGGCGTTCTGCGGATCCTCCATCTGCTCACAGATCGCCACCTTATAGCCCTTGGACACCAGCCGGTTCAGATAACTCTCTGCAGCATGATAAGGAACGCCACACATCGGTGCGCGTTCCTCTAATCCACAGCTTTTTCCGGTTAATGTCAGTTCCAGCTCCCTGGCTGCGACTTTGGCGTCGTCATAGAACATCTCGTAGAAATCACCGAGACGATAGAATAAGATACAGTCCTGATAGGCTTCCTTGGTCTTCAGGTACTGCTGCATCATGGGTGTCGGTTCCGCCATGATATTTCCTCCTAGCTGTTGCTGGAGACGGTTCCGGTCTCCGCATCCACCTGCACCACGGCGCCGCTCTTCAGGATCTCCGTCGCATGCGCCGCATTGACGATGACCGGAATATCCAGGGTCAGACCCACGATGGCTGCATGGGAATTGCTTCCTCCCTGCTCTGCGATGACGCCCTGGGCACTTTTCAGCTCCGGAAGCATCTCATTGGTGGTCTCCGGTACAACCACGATGTCGCCGGCTATAAAGTTCTTCTTCAAATCCTTTGCATCCTTTGCCACACAGATCGGTCCGCAGGCCTTTTTATTGGTGCAGCCCTTGCCCTTTACCAGGATCTTGCCTGCCACCTGAACCTTAATGAGGTTCGTGGTGCCGGTGACACCCAGGGGTACGCCTGCCGTCAGAACGGTCAGATCGCCTCTGGACACCAGACCGGCTTCTTCTGCTGCCGCCACTGCACTGTTGAACAGCGCATCCGCATCCTCCTCCTTCTTCAGGAGCAGCGGCTGTACGCCCCAGTACAGATTCAGCTGTCTGCATACATAATCGTCCATACAGCAGCCGATGATCATACAGCCCGGATGATGCTTCGCTACCATACCCACGGTACGACCGGACTTGGTGACGGTGATGATGGCAGCTGCATGCAGATCGACTGCCGTCGTGCAGGTCGCATGGGATACCGCATTCGTGATATCTGTACGCTCCGGGATACTCCGACGCTTGAAATGCGCATCGTAATCGATATCTGCCTCTGTCCGCAGGGCAATCTTCACCATCGTCTTCAGAGCCTCCACCGGATACAGTCCGGAAGCTGTCTCGCCGGACAGCATGATGGCGCTGGTTCCCTGATAGATGGCATTGGCTACATCGGAGGTCTCTGCACGGGTCGGACGCGGATTCTTCATCATGGAATCCAGCATCTGCGTTGCAGTAATGATGGGCTTTCCTGTCTCGAACGCCAGACGAATCAGCCGCTTCTGGATACTCGGTACTTCCTCTAAGGGAATCTCTACGCCCATGTCGCCCCGGGCAATCATGATGCCGTCTGCCACGCGCAGAATCTCCTCTGCATTTTTGATACCCTGATCATTCTCTACCTTGGCTATGATCTTGATAAAGTTGCAGCCATTCTCCTCCAGAATCCGACGGATCTCCAGGATATCATCCGCTGTCCGGGTAAAGGAGGCTGCGATATAATCAAAGCCCTCTTCCACTGCAAAGAGAATGTCCTCCTTATCCTTCTTGCTGATAAAGGGCATCTTCAGCTCTACGCCCGGCACATTGATTCCCTTCTTGTTTGAGACGATTCCGCCGTTCTCTACGGTACAGAGAATCTCCTTCTCCGTGACCTGCTCGACCTTCAGACCGATCAGGCCGTCGTCGATCAGGATGGAATCACCCGGCTGCACATCCTTCGGCAGATCCTTATAGGTGATGGACACCTTGCCTTCATTGCCCGGCACATCCTCTGTAGTCAGTACAAAGGTCTGGCCCTTCTTCAGCTCTACCTTGCCCTTTTCGAATTCGCCGGTTCGGATCTCCGGTCCCTTTGTATCCAGAAGCAATGCGACAGGAAGTCCCAGTTCTTCCCGGACCTTCTTGACCAGCGCAAGCTTCCCTCTCTGCTCCTCATGGGTTCCATGGGAGAAATTCAGTCTTGCAACATTCATACCTGCCAGCATCAGTTCACGAATCACTTCTTCGGATTCGGAAGCAGGTCCCAGAGTACAGATAATCTTCGTTTTTCTCAGTGTTGTAGTCATTCTTCTTTTTTCACTCCTGTGTTTTTTTCTTTCTTTTCTTTTTTACCCGCCCATTATAACACCGGGAAAGAAGGAACGTCAAGAAAAGGACTGGTAAAATCTTTGGTGATACCTTATTCCTTTGTAAAGCACACATAGGTGGAAACGGCATTGGTATACT
>CAVKIR010000046.1:0-8325 GCA_963656395.1 Prevotella sp. CAG:279 | reverse complement strand
GTTCAATGGTATAGTGGTTTGAATCATCCCCATAGGATATCGTGAAGCTCTTCGTAGCCGTACCGGTATAGTTGCCCTTTCCGGTCACGGTGCAGGTATAGGTTCCGACTTCCTTGATCTCGGTCACAGAGGCTTTCTCTTCACCCTTTGTCCATGCCACGCTATAATCCGTATTTTCAATTGGTGACTTCCCTACGGTCGTCACAGTGACAATCACCTGCTTAGATTCTCCGGTATAAACTGCACTGGTCGGACTTAAACTAACATTGTCGTCTGTCAGGACTATCTGTTCCACCGTAAACTCGGCGGTGCCGCTCCAACCACTTATATTAGATGCTGTTCCCGTCACAGTACAGGTATAAGTTCCTGCATTCGTCACTGAATCTGTAACAGCGTTACCATTGTTGTCCGTCCAGTTAACTGTATAATTGTCTGCCTCTACCTGTGTGTTTCCGCTTCCGCCGGAAGTCCCTGGTACGGTTACGGTTACGGTTGGAAGAGTAATCTCATTTCCATTGTAAGTATGATCTCTTTCGCTCAGCGTTACCGTAAGGCTCCCGTTTGCATTTGAATTTCCATTCTCGCTTCCGCCTCCGGTTCCGTCGCTTTGTTCCACTTTTTCTTCTGCTTTCGCGAAGATTCCGTATCCTGTCCAGCCGTTCCAGAACACGGACAGGGCCAGCACAAAGGCCAGGATACGCTTTGCCTTTTTTAAGGCTTGTTTTCTTTCCATTCCTTTCTCCTCCTCATATGATTTTATAGTAACTGTAACTATTCAGAACCCCATTCGCAAAATCGCTTCTTCGAAGCTTTCCTTTTGCTCATGTGGTTACTTCGCCATATAAAACTGCTTATCTGCCTGAATGCAAGCATTCGCAGAACGCAGTTTTGCATGGCTCTGAATAGTTACACATATTCATCCGTATGGATCTCGATGATCTCCCGCTCGATGCGGAAGAGGCCTGTCTTTCTGCCGGAGGCCGCCAGGATCTCGGTGCTGCCGTCCTCCTGAGACCCTATGTCCGTCTGAGACTGACCCGCCGGCTCCTCTCTAAGTAGCGAGGTCTCCATCTCCCCGGAGGTCTCCCGGAGGATGTCCGTGGCCGCATCGCCGTCATCCGTGGGCTGCGGTGCCTCCTGCACCACGTGCTCTACCTTTCTCGCTCCCGGTGCAGCCTGCCCGCGCACACCCATGTCCTTCTTCATCTCCTGCGCTACGTAAGACATGGAGGACTTCTCCTTCATCAGGCGCCCGCTCTGGGCATTCGCTGCCTCCAGCTCCTTGACCTTCTTTCGTCTCTGGCGCCCGGTGAGATAGCCGATGACCTCCCGGATGTCCAGAAGGAAGAAGAGGGCTGCGGCTGCCGCGAGACAGATGAGGGCTACGATGAGACAGCCCAGGAACAGGTGGTGATACAGGCTGATCTTCTGTGCTACCGCTTCCATCACTCCACCTCCTGTCCGGATGCCGCCTGGCCGAAGGCGGACTGTATCATGCGGTCGGCCTGGGCGATCGCCTCATTTAATTTCGCGATCTGCTCCTGCACGGCCTCCCTGTTTCCTTCGCTTACATTTCCAAAATCTGTCTGAAGATGCTCCTGCATGTTCGTAAGCTGCGCCTTCATCTCCTCCTTGGTGACCCCGTCATTTTTGAAGTCCGCGGCTCTCGATACGATCTGGGTCGCCAGCTCCTGGTACATGATCAGGGCTGTCCGCTCATTGTCTGCCTCCACGAGGTTCCCGGCGGACAGGGAGACCAGGTCGTTCCAGTAATCGCGGTAGGTCACCGTCGCATCGCCCGTCTGGTCTGCGATGCCGATCTTGGAATAGTAGTTGGATATCGTATAGAGGCGCTTGGCCCGCTCTACCTGCTTCGCCTCCAGATACCTGGAGGCCGAAGCCACCTCGAAGTAGCCCTTGGCATTCTTCTTATTGCCCTTTTCTTCGAAATAATAGTAATAGGCCACGCCCGCCTCGTAAGCGAACTGGTCATAGGCCTCTTCATTTTTCTTAAAGACGGACTCGTTCGTGTCGCTGCCATTGCCCTGCTCGATGAGGATGCTGCGAAGCTCCTCGCTCTCCTCGGAGGTCAGAACGCTGTCATCCAGGAAGCAGTCCTCCAGGAGCCCCAGATAGCCCTCTGTCTTTCCCGGATCCAGGTTGATGGCCTTCCGGTAGTTCTCCACCTCATCGCTCTTTACAGTCGAATTCCGCGCCGCCGTGATGTAGGTCTCATAGCTGTTTCGGGTGGTCGAGACCTCCAGACCGCGGAAGATACCGGCACCGATACCCAGCACCACCGCCAGGGAGGCCGGAACGGCGAATTTGATGAATTTCGCTCTCTGCTCCTTCCGATAGCGGATATCGTCGAGGAAGGGATGCTCCAGGGCATACATGAGCTCCGCGCAGGACTGGTACCGATCCAGAGGATTGGCCTGGGTACATTTCTGGATGATATATTCCAGCCCCACCGACAGGTTCGGATTCCACTGCCGGATGGGATACATCTCATAGGGTGGAAGGCTTGGATTATGCCCGGTCAGGAGGTGATACATGGTCGCTCCCAGGCAGTAGATGTCGGTTCTGGCATCCGTCTGCCCGTGGCCGCCGTACTGTTCCGGCGCCGCATAGCCCCGGGTTCCGAGGCAGGTGGTATCCTCCTGACTGCTGAGCTTATATTCTCTCGCCGTACCGAAGTCGAAGAGGACGACATTGCCGTCGGGCTTCAGCATGACATTCGAGGGCTTCATATCCCGGTAAATGATCGGGGGCTTCCTGGAATGAAGGTAGCCCAATACGTCGCAGAGCTGCTTTCCCCAGTCAATGACGCTCTCCTGGGGCTGGGGGCCGTAATCCTCCAGAACCTTGCTTAAGGTCTGTCCCTCGATATAGTCCATGACGATAAGGAAGGAGCCGTCTCCGTCGATGACATCGATGATACTGGGCAGATGGGGATGATCGAGACGCTTCAGCATATCCGTCTCCACGATGAGTCCCTGCTTGACGACGTCAAAGTTCTGGACGCCGTCCTTTCGGACCTCCTTGATGGCCCAGGTCTTATTCGCCCGCTCATTGATGGCCATATAGACCACGCTCATGCCGCCCTGACCGATTTTCCGTAGTATTCTGTATTTTCCGTCTACCAGCGAACCTATCTCCAGCATAGTCTCCTCCTAATCTACGCGAACCAGTGCCGCTGAAATATTATCTGTCTCCTGACGGTACTTGTTCAGCTCCACCAGCTGCTCCAGGCTTTCCTTCATGGCCTGCTCATGGAACAGGCGGAAGGGATTCAGATTTTCATAGAGCTCCTCCTGGGCGATGACATGGCGGAAGCCGTCACTGCACAGAAGAAACATGCTTCCCGGCTCCACCTGCCCGGTATAGTAATCCGGCACGATGACCTCGGAGGCGCCGATGCACTGCAGCAGCACATTTCGCCTGGAATCCCGTCTGGCCTCCTCCCAGGTCATCCGACCCTCGTCCATCTCGCGCTGGATGAAGGTCTGATCCTTGGTGATTTGCACGAAATTCTCCCGCATCGCATAGATTCTGGAGTCACCGATATTTACGATATAATAGACACGGTCGACGATCAGGAGTACGACCATGGTTGTTCCCATTCCCACATGCAGTGCCTGTCCGTAGGCACTGATTTGACTGTTCGCGCTGTAGATGAGATTCTCGATGCTCGTCTTCAGGGTCTCCTTACTGAGTCCCTGGTAGAGAAGCTCCGGGAATTCCCCCTCGAACCACTTCGACAGCATTCGAATCACAGTGGCGCTGGCAAGCTCCCCCTTGGCCAGGCCTCCCATTCCGTCGCAGACAGCTCCTAAGAATACTTTTCCGTAGTCGGTCTGCGCGACCTTCATCAGAACCGAGTCCTGATTCGTATCCTTCTTAATCCCCTTGTCGGTACATACCGCGATTTTAAAATTCATAGTTTTTCATCCACTTAGATCGCAATGACTCACAGCAGCCCACGGGTCGCTGTGAGTATTGCCTAACCTTCCCTCAATGCTTACATCCGAAACTCAAACTCCTCGTCTGCAAATCTGAGCTTATCTCCGGAATTCAGTTTTACTTCTTCGTTCGCCGCGATCTTATTGCCGTTCACAAAGGTAAAGTTCGTAGAGTTCCGGTCGACTACATAATAGATTCCGCCCTTGCATACGATGTTCGCATGGGTACGGCTGACATTATTGTTATCCGGAATACAGAAGTCTACCTTCTGTCTCTCCTTACCGATGATAAAGGTCGGCTTATTGATTCTGGCCTGTTCTCTGTTCTTAAGGCGAATCAGGGTCGCTGCGGGCTGTGCTGCGCCTCCGCCGAGAACGCTGGTCTCACCGGCTCCTGCGCCGAGGACACTGGTCTCACCGGCTCCGCTGTCTACCGGGATGGTGCCGGGATTCGTATAGGTCGGTCTCGCACCGCCCATATTGGCTGTGCCGCCTGCCGGTGCCTGATACTGCGGCTTCTGAACTCCCGGATTCTGGGGCGGTGTCTGCAGGATCGGCTGCGGCTGCGGTTTTGCTTTCTTCTTCGAGGAAGCGAGTACGACGATCACGATGACGATCACGGCGATGACCGCTGCTGCGATGCCGCCGATAAGCAGCATATTCGGTCCCTCGGACTCTTCTACGACCGGCTCCTGGATCGGCGTGGTATCTACTACAGGTGCAGGTGCGGTCTCCTCTGTCGTCTCCTCCACCGGCTCCTCGGTCACTTCTTCTACCGGCTCAGTCGTGGTCTCTGCCGCGTCGCCCTTCTCATAGGTGATGCCGAGGGCATCCAGCACCTCCGCGATCTCATTGATGGCGATGGAATAATAGTAATTGCTTGCATTATCCTGATCGCTGTACATGGTATTGACACCGATGACCTCACCGTTCGAATTTACCAGGGGACCGCCGGAATTGCCATGACCCAGGTTTACATTATGCAGGATGAAATCGATATTCGACACCTGCTGGAATTTACCCACGATACCGTTCGTGATGGTGACATCGTCGCTGGTATAGACCTGATCATCCTGGGTGACGGATGCTGCGGTGGGGAAGCCTAAGGCGTAGACATTCTGGGTCTCTACGACCTGGGAGCTGTCACCCAGCTTCAGTGGGGAACGATCGTAGATCGCCTGCTGCAGCTCGAGGATCGCGAAATCTGTCTGCTCGCTGCCATTTACATAGCTGGCCTCGACCTCGACATCGCGCTTTACGACTACCTTTACCTTCAGGGTAATGGCATTGTTATTAAAGAAATCTACCCCATAGATCTGGGAGAGCTTCTCACGGTCGGAATCGCTCAGGCTCACCACGTGATAGTTTGTAATCACGGTGGTGGCTCCCGAGGATGCACCGATCAGGAAGCCGCTTCCGCTCTGAAGCTTATGCTCCTGTCCATTGCTGTCCACGTAGTACAGCCAGATCTGAAGAACACCTTGTCTTGCCTCCGCTACCGCCGGCGTCGCATCTGCCGATGCGGAAGATGCCAGTGCAGTCATGCTCATGGACAATGCCAGACAGAAAACGGCAATCCATGAAAGCAGCTTTTTCATTCGTTTCATAACCTTTCCTCCGTTTGTATTTTAGTTGGAACCCTCCCTTGTACGAGTGATTCCAATGTGTTGCAAAGTCTTCCATAACATTGCAACATATTCCTATATTTTCCATTTTATACGCACATTTACTATCTGTCAATTTCTAATTTACTATTCGAAAATATTATTTTGGAATCTGATCTTATAATTAAGTTTTGGATCGTTATAACAAGACTTAGAAAGGATTTCGCATGTCATATTATGCTCTTGATGCTGCCGCAATCGGGGATCGCATCCGCACGCTTCGAAAGGATCTGAATAGTACCCAGTATGCCTTCGCCGATAAGCTCTATATCTCTCCCTCCTATCTGGCTCTCATCGAAGCCGGCAAGCGGTTTCCGACCCTGGAGATTCTCGCACAGGTCTCCAAGCTCTGCCATGTGAGTATTGATTTTCTTCTCTTTGGGACAGAGACGTCAGATTTTGACCCCCTGCAGCATCGATTGCATACTCTGACGGAGCGATATTCTCCCGAGAAAATAGAAAAAGCTCTCCGGCTCGCAGAATTCTATCTGGAGCTGGAGGCCTCCGAACGCTAAAAAAAGCTCTTCCGTCGTAAGACAGAAGAGCTTTTTTAATCTCTATGCTTCCCGCACTGCGTCCTTCATGGACTTCACATATTCCTTCACCTTCGGCACGCACTCTGCGCCGTAAGCGCCGCAGAGCTTCACGATAGCGGAGCCTACGATGGCGCCGTCGGACTTGCCGGCCATCGCCTTCGCCTGCTCCGGTGTGGAGATACCGAAGCCCACCGCGCAGGGGATGTCCTTCGCTTCCTTTACCAGCTTCACCATGGCTCCGATGTCCGTAGTGATCTCGCTTCTCGTTCCGGTGACGCCCAGGGATGAGACGCAGTAGACGAAGCCTGTCGCCTCCTTCGCGATCATCCGGATCCGGTCATGGGAGGTGGGGGCAATCAGAGAGATAAGATCCAGTCCGTACTTTCTGCAGGGGCTGTCAAATTCTTCCTTTTCCTCGAAGGGTACATCCGGGAGAATCAGGCCGTTCATGCCGATCTCCGCTGCTCTTTTGATGAAGTCCTCCGTGCCATTTCCGTAGGAGAAGACCACGTTCGCATAGGTCATGAAGACCAGGGGGATGTCGGTCTTCTGCCGGATTCGCTCCACCATGGCGAAGATCTTGTCTGTCGTCACGCCGCCGGAGAGTGCGCGCATATTCGCGGCCTGGATGACCGGTCCCTCCGCAGTCGGATCCGAGAAGGGAATGCCAAGCTCGATTAAGTCCGCTCCTGCTTCCTCGCAGGCATAGACCAGCTGCTCCGTCACCTCCAGGGACGGGTCGCCGCAGGTGATGAACGGGATGAATGCCTTTCCCTTTGCAAATGCATCTGCTATCTTTTTACTCATGAAGATCCTCCCCTCTGTAGCGGGCGATGGCCGCACAGTCCTTATCGCCCCGTCCGGAAATGGTTACGACGATGATTTTATCCTTTCCCATGGTCGGCGCCAGTTTTCTTGCATAGGCTACCGCATGGGCACTCTCGATGGCCGGAATGATGCCCTCCGTTCTGGAGAGATACTCGAAGGCATCCACGGCCTCGTCGTCGGTGACGGCCACGTACTGCGCCCGACCGATGTCATAGAGGTGCGCATGCTCCGGTCCCACGCCCGGGTAATCAAGCCCCGCGGAGATAGAATATACCGGCGCGATCTGTCCGTACTCATCCTGGCAGAAATAGGACTTCATGCCGTGGAAGATGCCTAAGCGCCCCGTGGCGATGGTGGCCGCTGTCTCCGCCGTATCGATGCCCCGTCCTGCTGCCTCGCAGCCGATGAGCTGCACCTCCGGATTCTCGATAAAGTGATAGAAGCTTCCGATGGCATTCGAGCCGCCGCCCACGCAGGCCAGCACCGCATCCGGCAGTCTTCCCTCTTTTTCCAGCATCTGCTGCTTCGTCTCCTTCGAGATCACCGCCTGGAAATCTCTTACAATCGTCGGGAAGGGATGGGGACCCATGACGGAACCCAGTACATAATGCGTATCCTCGATGCGGTTCGTCCACTCCCGCATGGTTTCAGATACCGCATCCTTCAGGGTAGCGGTTCCGCTGGTAACTGCATGCACCTTTGCGCCCAGAAGCCGCATCCGATAGACGTTCAGCGCCTGCCTCTCGGTATCCTCTTTTCCCATGAAGACCTCGCATTCCATATCCATGAGAGCCGCTGCGGTAGCCGTCGCCACGCCGTGCTGGCCCGCGCCGGTCTCGGCGATGACACGGGTCTTGCCCATCTTCTTGGCCAGCAGCACCTGTCCTAAGACGTTATTGATCTTGTGTGCGCCGGTATGATTCAAGTCCTCGCGCTTCAGGTAGATCTTTGCGCCGCCCAGATCCTTCGTCATGCGCTCCGCGTAATAGAGCCGCGAGGGGCGTCCCGCGTAATCGTTCAGAAGCTCGGTGAGCTCCCGGTTGAACTCCGGATCGTCCTTATAATGGTTGTAGGCCTCCTCCAGCTCGATCACTGCATTCATCAGTGTCTCCGGAATGTACTGGCCGCCGTGGATTCCAAATCTTCCCTTTGACATATGCTTCCTCCTATATGTTCATTGTGCATTTTGGGCACAATGTTCTTTCTTTCGCGGACTCAGCTTTCTATGCTTCGCACCAGCTTTACCGCTGCTTGTATCTTCGCCGGCTCCTTCACTCCGTCCGTCTCCAGACTGCTGCTTAGATCCACCGCCCAGGGCTGTACCCGGGTGATAGC
>CAVKIR010000045.1:0-8436 GCA_963656395.1 Prevotella sp. CAG:279 | reverse complement strand
GCCGATTCTCATGGATTTTGCATTCGTAACTGGTCAGGTACTGAACAGTTACGAAGGAGGAACATCATGAAGGATCTCGTACAAAAGAACTGTCGGATCGCCATTGTACAGGGCGCTCCCGTCCTGTTTGACAAGGAGGCCACCCTGCAGAAGGCAGTCAAAGAAATCCGGACCGCAGCGGAAAACGGAGCGGAGCTTATCGTATTTCCGGAATCCTATATCCCCTGCTATCCCTATGGAATGACCTTCGGCTTTACCGTCGGCTCCCGAACCGCAGCAGGAAGAGAAGACTGGAAGGTCTACTACGACAATTCCGTCCTGGTTCCGGGACCGGAGACGGAAGCCCTGGGAAATGCAGCAAAGGAGGCGGGGGCTTACGTCAGCATCGGCATCACAGAGCGGGATGCGACGAATGCCACCCTCTACTGCACGAACCTGATTTTCGCACCGGACGGTACCCTGGCGGCCAGGCATCGGAAGCTGAAGCCCACAGGCGCGGAACGCTTTATCTGGGGAGACGGCTATGAAGGTGCATTTCCGGTCGTGGACACACCCTGGGGCGTCATGGGAAGCGTCATCTGCTGGGAAAACTACATGCCGCTGATGCGGGTGGCTCTGTACGAGAAGGGCATTTCCCTGTACCTGGCTCCGAACACCAATGACAACCCGGAATGGCAGGACAGCATCAAGCATATCGCCATCGAGGGTCACTGTTACGTGGTCAACGCGGATCAGTACTTCACCCGGGACATGTATCCGAAGAGCCTGAACGCCCAGGACGAGATACGTGCATTAAATGAGACCGTCTGCCGCGGCGGAAGCTGTGTCATAGATCCCTACGGCCATTATGTGAATGAACCCGTCTGGGATAAAGAGGGCATCCTTTATGCGGATCTGGATATGGAGCAGGTAGCCGCAAGCCGCATGGAATTTGACGGGGTCGGCCACTATTCCAGACCGGACGTACTGAAGCTTCAGATCAACGAAAACTAAGGAGGTGCAAAAATGTTGAATTCCATTCTTGCTCAGATAAGTGATTTTCTGTATATCTACATTCTGGTCGCCCTGTTGTCGCTGGCCGGAATCTACTTTACCGTCGCTACGAGAGGTGTGCAGTTCCGTATGCTGAAAGAAGGCATACGTACCCTGACCGAGAAGAAAGCCTCCGAGCGGGGCATTTCCTCCTTCCAGGCTCTGATGATCTCCACGGCATCCCGTGTAGGAACCGGAAATATCGTCGGCGTCTCCACCGCGATTGCGATAGGCGGAGCGGGCGCCGTATTCTGGATGTGGGTGATGGCCCTCCTGGGTGCGGCCTCTGCTTTCTGTGAGAGCACACTGGCACAGATCTACAAGGTAAAATCCGGCACGGAATTCCATGGCGGCCCGGCCTACTACATGCAGCAGGGACTTGGAAAAAAATGGATGGCCATTCTGTACGCTGTCCTTCTGATTGGCTGCACCGGCTTCGGCTGGAACACCACCACCGCTTATAACATGAGTGCATCTCTGGAATACTATATCAGCGACTACCGCAGCAGTATCGCTCCCCATATCCTGGGTCTGATTCTGGTCATCCTGGTGGGCATCATCATCTTCGGAGGCGTAAAGAGAATCGGCATCCTGTCCTCCATCCTGGTTCCCTTCATGGCGGTTCTGTACATTGTATTCGGTATTGCATGCATCGTAACCAATATCGGCGAACTGCCCAGAGTATTCGCTTCTATCTTCAGGAATGCCTTTGACTTCCAGTCCTTCGCAGGCGGCTTTGCAGGATCCTGTATCGTACAGGGCGTAAAAAGAGGTCTTTTCTCGAACGAGGCAGGAATGGGAACCGGCCCCAACGCCGCAGCTGCAGCATCCTGCGAGCACCCGGTCGTACAGGGTATGGCCCAGATGATCTCCGTCTTCCTGGACACCTTGGTCATCTGCTCCGCTACAGCCATGATCTTACTGTTCTCCGGTGTACAGGGCACCGCGGAAAACGCAGGCTCCCCCTTTGTACAGCAGGCTGTATACAGCATGTTCGGCCAGTGGGGCATCCACATCGTCACCATCGCTCTGATGCTGTTCGCATTCACCACCCTGCTCGGCAACTACTTCTACTCTGAACAGAACCTGAAATTCATCACCGAAAATAAAACCGTCCTGTTTATCTTCCGAATCGTTGCACTGGCCATCATCTTCATCGGCACCCACGTAGGCTTCGAGACTGCATGGAACTTCACCGATATCATGATGGGGCTGGTAGCCATCGTCAACATCATCGCGGTATTCGCTCTTCGAAAACCTATCTTCAAGTGTCTGAAGGATTATGAGGAGCAGCGCAAGACTACGGACGAGCCGGTATTCTGTGCCGAACACATCGGCATGCACGACACCGACTGCTGGAAATAAGCAGGAGACCGAACATGGAAGAGAAAAAACGAATCCTTATATTGAACACGGGAGGAACCTTTTCATCCAAAATGGGGGAGCACGGGCTGGCTCCCTCCATTTCCGGTGAAGAGATCCTGAACGTACTGGGGGATATCTCCAAAGACATTACCCTGGAGGTGGAGGACTACTGTTCCCTGGACAGCTCCAACATCACCCCCGACGACTGGAAGCAGATAGCCGAATGCATTGCCGGATATGTAAAAGATTACACCGGCGTAGTCGTCATCCACGGAACGGACACCATGGCTTACACAGCGTCCATGCTGTCCTTTATGCTCCGGGGAACGCCCATTCCCGTGGTCCTGACCGGAAGCCAGCTTCCGCTGTATCAGCCCATGTCTGACGCAGCCCTGAACCTGCAGAGCGCTGTCTGGATGGCCGCAAGCGCCGTGCCCGGCGTCTATGTGGCCTTCGATCACAAAATCATGCTGGGTTGTCGGACCAGTAAAGTCCGCACCGTCAGCTTCAACGCCTTCGAGAGCATCAACTATCCCTACGTGGGGACCATCAACGCCTACGGCCTGCAGCTGTTAAACATCCCCCGGAAAACAGAGATGCCTTTTACCCTGCAGACCGCCTACTCAGAAAAAATAGCGGTCCTGAAGCTCTTTCCGGGCATGAACCCTGAGATATTCACCTTCCTATACAATCACGGATACGAAGGCATCTACATCGAAGGCTTTGGCCTGGGAGGCGTTCCCTTTATCAAAAACGACTTCACCCGGGAAATCAGCCGCGCCTCCGAACAGGGCATGCCCATTCTGGTAGGCAGCCAGTGCCGCTACGAAGGCAGCAATCTGCGCGTCTACGAAACCGGCCAGCGCATCCTGGACTGCGGCGGCATCCCCGTCCACGACATGACCCAGGAAGCCGTCGTCACCAAACTCATGTGGGCTCTGGGCCGGACCAAAGAGCGGGGACAAATAGCCAAGCTATTTGCCACCAACCTTCTGGGCGAGGTCTCCGAAGAACAACTATAAAAAACAAGCCCCGATGCCAACCAACAGGAGGCCGGGAAAAAAACTTTCCTAAGGAGGGGCTATTTGTCCCCGAGCGTGGAAAGTTTTTTCTCTCGGCCTCCGTGTGTTCTATATACTTACCCGCCCGTTTAGAAATTCTTTCGAAATTCCTTAGAGAAAATTCATTTCTCCATTCTATACTAAAAAAAATTAGTAAGAAAGGATGGACTTTCCCAATCATGACAAGAAAACGAAAGCAAATGCTGCTGTGCACTATACTGATCATAGTCCTCTGCATCGTTTACGAGATCTGGCTGGGTCCCAGACTGACCCTGTTGAATTGACGTTCCGTAACAGAAAACTTTGTATTTACGGGCGAATACCGTTATAATGAATAAAACAGCGGTGATGAGAGGAAAATAAAATGACAATTCGGAAAAAGCTTCAGATATCCAACATTCTGATGCTGATTATACCGGTGTGCGTCATTGGAATCGTGGCCATGCTCTGTGTCACCTTCCTGGGGAATCATTTCTTTGATTCCATGGAAGATATGTTTGAGGCGGATAACGGCCTCTACTCGGCGCAGAGCCTGGCCTTTTCCTATTGGAGCGATTTTGAGGAGCACCCGGAAAGGGCGGCCGCAGGACTCCAGGGCGAGCTGGCCAAGTTCGGCTTCCACCTGGAGGTGCAGAAAAACGGGGAGCGCTGCAGCTCCAATTTTACGGAAGAGGACGCGGAGTGTGTGGAAGAACTGACAGAGGACGGGCTTCAGAATGCCGAGAGCCTGTCCTTAGGTCGAAACGGATCCTCCCTGGTTCGACAGACGAAGATCATCGGTGATACCGTCTGGGAGCTTACCGCAGTGCGCCCGGCAGGCCAGAGTGACGCCAGCTTTTCCAAATCCTATCTGCGGGAATATCTGGTCAAATTCGTGACCATCGTGGGTCTGGCGACGCTGGGCGTTCTTGCGTTTACCAATTTTATCTTAAGTCGCTGGATTTCCACGAGTATCTTAAAGCCCCTGAAGGTGCTGCAGGAGGGAGCCAACCGCATCGAGGAGGGAGAGCTGGATTTTGAGCTTCCGACGCCTACGAAGGACGAGATCGGCGAGGTCTGCACGGATTTCGACCACATGCGGATCCGCCTGAAGAACGCGGCCCAGTCCAAGCTGGAATACGAGACCTACCGGCAGGAGCTTCTGGCAGGCATCTCCCACGATCTGCGGACGCCCCTGACCTCCATCAAGGGCTACGCCGACGGCCTTCTGGAGGGCATCGCCAATACCGAGGAGAAGCGGCAGCGCTATTACCGGGCCATCCGGCAGCGGGCGGGCGACATGGAGGTGCTGGCGGACAACCTGTCCTCCTTCAGCCATCTGGAGACGGAGAAGCTGCGGGTCCATCCGGAAAAGCACAGCCTGTCGAAATTTATCTCCGGTTTGCTGGAAGGCTATAGCGTGGAGGCGGAGAAGAAAAATCTGATTTTCATGAACAGCGTCCGGGATACGGAGGTACAGGTGCTGCTGGATGAGGCAGAAATGAAACGCGTCTTTATCAATCTGTTTGAAAACAGCGCCAAATACCGGACGGGAAACCGCAGTATCATCCGTCTGAATAGTAAAAATCTGGGAAATAAAGTGGAGATATCCGTGACCGACGATGGCCCCGGTGTGCCCGATCACGATCTGGATCGGATCTTCAACAGCTTCTATCGTGGCGACCAGTCCCGGAGCAATCCGGGCAAGGGCAGCGGCCTGGGTCTGGCGGTGGCGAAGCAGATCGTGGAGTGCCACGGCGGCACCATCCGCGCGGAGGCAGGAGAGAAGCAGGGAGAGACAGACGGCGGCAGAGGACTTCAAGTGGTGATTATGCTGCCGCTGTGCAGGGAGGAATAAGATGCGAAAGGTATTGATAGTAGAGGACGACCGGCTGATCGCGGAGCTGGAGCGGGACTATCTGGAGGCCTCCGATTATGAGACGGAGATCGCGGAGGACGGCTTCACCGGTATGAAGCTCGTCCGGGAAAATAAATACGATCTGGTGATTCTGGATGTGATGCTGCCGGGCGTCTCCGGCTTCGAAATCTGCCGGGAAATCCGGAAAACTCAGGACATCCCGGTTATCATGGTGACGGCGAAAAAAGAGGATGTAGACAAAATTCGCGGCCTTGGTCTGGGCGCGGACGATTACATCGTGAAGCCCTTCAGCCCCGCCGAGCTGGTGGCTCGGGTCAAGGCTCACATCGGCATCCATGAGCGGCTGCTTCAGAAGGGCAAGGAAAAAGAAGCATTCAACAAGGGTATCGAGGTGCGGGGCCTCCATATCGATCCCCAGGCCCACCGGGTCTTTCTGCACGAAAAAGAAGTGACCCTTACCAACAAGGAATTCGAGCTGTTATTGTTCCTGGCGGAAAACCCGAACATCGTATTTTCCAAAGAGACTCTGTTCGACCGGATCTGGGGCATGGACGCCGTGGGTGACGTGGCCACGGTCACCGTCCATGTGAACCGTATCCGCGAAAAACTGGACGAAGATTCCCAGGAGCCCGGGTTCATCGAGACTGTGTGGGGCGTAGGATACCGGTTCCGGGTTTGATGCGTTAGAATTTCTTTAGAAAATGTTTAGCACTTTTATCCGGGTCATTTAGAACTTCCGTTTATGATACAGAAAACAGAGAAATTCATAAACGGAGGAAAGAATTATGTTTCTGAAAGATGGCTTTAACGGTTTCTGCATGGCGCTGGCGGACAGCGTGCCGGGAGTGTCCGGCGGAACAGTGGCCTTTGTCATGGGCTTTTACGACCGGTTCATTGGCTCCATCAACGATGTGGTCTTTGGAAAAATGAAAGAAAAGCAGAAGGGTCTGAAGTATCTGGTGAAGCTGGGTGTGGGCTGGGTCATCGGCATGGGGCTGGCGGTAGTCATCCTGTCGGCTCTCTTTGAAAGTCATATCTACGCGGTCAGCTCCTTATTCATCGGTTTCATCGCAGGCTCGATTCCGCTGATTATGCGGGAAGAAAAAGACTGTGTTAAAGAGGTGGGCAAAGGCATCCTGTTCGGCGTGTTGGGCGCAGCCCTGGTGGCAGGCATCACCTGGGCCAACGGCCGCATCGGCGCCGGAACCATGAACCTGGGTCAGTTCTCCTTAGGTCTTGCTGTAAAGCTCTTCTTCATCGGCATGGCCGCCATCTCCGCCATGTTCCTGCCCGGCATCTCCGGCTCCACGCTGCTCCTGATTTTCGGCGCATACATTCCGGTCATCACCGCCATCAAAGGCGTGCTTTCTTTTGACCTGGGCTATATCCCCAGCCTCATTTTCTTTGGCTGCGGCATCCTGATGGGCGCAGTGAGCGTAGTGAGAATCATTCGCAACTGCCTGCTGAAATATAGAACCCAGACGGTCTATATGATTCTGGGCATGATGGTGGGCTCCTTCTACGCCATCATCATGGGCCCCACCACCCTGGACATCCCGCGAGCCGCCCTGACCCTCGGAAGCTTTCATCCGGCAGCGGCGATAGCCGGAGTGGCGCTGGTTATCGGCATGGAAGTATTAAAATGAATGTAACTATTCAGAGCCATGCAAAACTGCGTTCTGCGAATGCTTGCATTCAGGCAGATAAGCAGTTTTATATGGCGAAGTAACCACATGAGCAAAAGGAAAGCCTCGCAGAGGCGATTTTGCGAATGGGGTGCTGAATAGTTACAAATGAATGAATAAAAGAAGCCGGGAGAAATCACATTCTCCCGGCTTTCGTCCGTTTTCATTATTTGTTATGCTGATTCTGATACTCCAGCGCCGCCGCCACAAAGCCGCGAAACAGCGGATGCGGCCGGTTCGGTCTGGACTTGAGCTCCGGATGCGCCTGGGTCGCCAGGAAGAAGGGATGATCCTTCAGCTCGATCATTTCCACGATTCTGCCATCCGGGGAAATACCGGATAGGGTCATGCCGGCCTGACGCAGCACCTCGCGGTAGTCATTGTTCACCTCGTAGCGATGACGATGGCGCTCGTGAATGGTCTCCTCGCCGTACAGCTCATAGGCCTTTGTATCTTTCTCCAGGATACAGGGATAGGAGCCGAGCCGTAAGGTGCCGCCGATATCCTCGACGCCGTCCTGATCCGGCATCAGATGAATCATCGGGTGAGTCGTGTTCGGATCCAGCTCTACGCTGTGGGCATCGTCGTAGCCGATGACATGGCGTGCGAATTCCACGATGGCCATCTGCATACCCAGGCACAGACCCAGGAAGGGGATATTATTTTCGCGGGCATAGCGGATCGCGCTGATTTTGCCTTCGATGCCACGGTCGCCGAAGCCGCCCGGCACCAGAATGCCGTCCACGTCTGACAGATATTCCGCCGCGTTCGCATCGTTAACCAGCTCGGAATCCACCCATTTCAGGTCTACGACAGAGTGGCTGGCGATACCGCCGTGCTTCAGAGCCTCTACCACGCTGATGTAAGCGTCATGCAGCTGAATATATTTTCCGACAATGGCAATATGAACCTTGGAGGTCGGATGACGAAGAGCCTCTACCATGGAAGTCCAGTCGGTCAGATCCGGATCCGGACAGGGCAGATGGAGACATTCGCAGGCCACCTGTGCCAGATGCTCCTTCTCCATAGCCAGCGGTGCCTCATAGAGGTACTCCACATCCAGATTCTGCAGCACATGTGCGCTGGGGACATTACAGAAGAGGGCGATCTTATCCTTCAGGTGATTGTCCAGCGGCTGCTCGCTCCGGCAGACGATGATATCCGGCCAGATTCCCATTCCCTGCAGATCCTTTACAGAAGCCTGGGTCGGCTTGGTCTTCAGCTCGCCGGAGGCCTTGATATAAGGAATCAGGGTTACATGGATCAGAATGGCATTCTCATGTCCCACATCGTGCTGGAACTGACGGATGGCCTCCAGGAAGGGCTGACTCTCGATATCGCCGACGGTTCCGCCCACCTCGATGATAGCGATATGGGTCTCATCCTCGTGGAAATTGCGGTAAAACCGGCTTTTGATTTCATTGGTGATATGGGG
>CAVKIR010000044.1:2712-8469 GCA_963656395.1 Prevotella sp. CAG:279 | reverse complement strand
TACCAGGACTTCGGCTATGCCACCTCCACGGCGATTCTTCTGAAGTCCACGATCTTCGAGAAGCCGGAGGGGTATTCGGTGGAAGCAGTCGAGAAGGCCGGAGACGAAGCCACCTATGAGAACACACCTGTCTCGGAGACGGTGCCGGAGAACCTGATCGTGATTATGAACGAAAGCCTCTCGGATATGCGGGTGATTCGGGATTTTAGTACGAACGAGGAATTCTTTCCCTTTATCCGCAGTCTGACCGAGAATACCATCCACAGTCAGCTCTATGTCCAGGTCTTCGGCGGCGGCACCAGCAATACAGAGTATGAGACCCTGACCGGGCACAGCATGGCCTTCCTGCCCTATGTCATCAGCGCCTATCAGGCCTATTGCAAGCCAGCGGAATACGGCATGGCATCGACCCTGAAGGCGCAGGGCTATACCACGGTGGCGATGCATCCGAACAGCTCGTCGAACTGGAACCGGAAGACGGTCTATGCGGATATGGACTTCGATGAGTTCATCTCCCTGTCCGGCTACGGTGACGCAGAGAAGCTGCGCAATTATGTCAGCGATCAGGGGGATTACGACAGGCTCATCGCCCGGTATGAGGAAAAGGAACCGGGGGAGAAGCTCTTTATCTTCAACGTAACCATGCAGAACCACGGCGGCTACGATGAGAGTTTTCCGGAATTTACCGAGGAGATCGAGGCCACCGGCGATGTGGCAGGCTATCCCCAGGCCAACCGCTATCTCTCCCTGATGAAGAAATCCGATGAGGCCTTCGCATCTCTCATCAGCTATTTCTCCGAGGTGGAGGAGCCCACGATGATCGTGATGTTCGGCGATCACCAGGCCTCCATCGAGACGGAATTCTATGAGAAGCTCTACGGGAAATCCATGAAGGAGCTGACGCCGGAGGAGGCGGACAGGCAATACATCACGCCTCTCATCATCTGGACCAATTATGAGATGGAGTCCCAGGAGATCGACTGCATCAGCTCGAACTATCTGGGAGCCGAGATCCTGAATCTGGCGAACCTGGAGCTGACCGCTTACGATAAGCTGCTTTTGGAGACGAGAGAGGAGATTCCGGTCTTCACGAAGAACGGCTACTATCTCTCGGACGGCAGCTACGTGCCGTGGAGTAAAAATCTGGAAAAACCGGAGCAGATGCGCCGTTATCAGATGTTGGAATACAATGCAGTGGCAGATCGGGATCATCGCGTGGATCGCCTGTTCAGCCTGCAGCCTTAAGGAGGACGTATGAGAAAGAGAAGACGAAGGAGAAGAGATAGAACGGATGCCGTCCTGGCATTGCTGATCGTGTTGGTGCCGGTGGCGCTGGTCGCGGTGTTATGCAGTATCTTTGTATTTTCCATCCGGGGCGTGACCATCTCCGGTGCGCCGGAGGAGGGCTATACGCTGGTGCGCTACATCGACAATGTGGAGGAGACCCTTTCCGCCCGGGTGGAGCGGGGAAATTCCCTGGCATCGGAGAAGATCCGCTGGTCCTCCTCGGATCCCGAGGTGGCAGAGGTGTCAGAGGACGGCGTGGTAACCGGCAAGAATCCGGGCACGGTCGTTATCACCGCGAGATCCAAGGGCAATCCCTTTGCAAAGGCGCAGGTGAGTGTGACGGTGATCCAGAAGGCACTCAGCATGCAGATTGCATTTCCGGAGGAGATCCCTTCGAATGAGTACTATCATCTGCTCCATACCGGTGACAGCGTGGCCTTCGAGGCTCTGCCGGATCCTCTGAACGGTCTGGTGGAGAATATCACCTATACCAGCAGCAACCCGGAGGTAGTAGAGGTATCAGAGGACGGCACCATTGAAGCCCATCAGGGCGGCATCTCCGAGATCACCGTGACCTGGGTGGGACCCTATACCGAGGAGGGACAGGAGGAGATCCTGGGCGACTTCCTCGTGAATGTCTGCCGCAGCACCGACCACGACAAGCTGGCGGATCATGAGCTGCAGTGGTATGAGGAGAGCTGTCTTGTGGCTCATGCCCTGGGAAATGCGGGCGAATATACCTATACGAATACCCTGGATGCCCTGGAGGAATCCATTTCCGAGGGCTTCCGGACCCTGGAGGTAGACTTAAGCCTCACCTCCGATGGAGAGGTGGTCTGCCGCCATACCTGGTATTCGGATGATTTCGATGTCTCCTATGACGGCAAGGTGCCGGATCTGGCCACCTTTGAGAAGGAAAAGTATTTCGGAAAGCTTACAACCCTGACCGGACGGAAGCTTCTGGAGGTCTGGAGTGAGCATCCGGAGCTGTACTTTATCACCGATGTGAAGCAGGATGAGAATACGAATCTCTACGAGGTCATGGAGAAGCTGGTGGCTCTGGCAGAGGAGACCGGCCATACAGATCTGCTCGATCACCTGATTGTACAGTTGTATAATATCCCGGATTATGATAAAATCAGTGAGATTTACCCCATCAAGCACTGGATCTTCACCACCTACCAGCTGCCGGAGACACCCGGCGCAGAGGTCGAGGCGGCCGAATATTCTGATGCGATGGGCTTCGGAGCCTTCACGGTGCCGGCCTGGTGTATGACCAATGACTATTTCATCGACCTGGCGGATAAGAATCACCTGGACCTCTTCGTCCATGTGCTGGATACCCGGGATCAGGTATACAAGGCGGCAAACCGGGGTATCTACGGCTTCTATACAGACGACCTGAATCCCAGCGATCCGGAGGAGCTGCTGCAGGAATAGGCAGAAATTGTAACTATTCAGAGCCATGCAAAACTGCGTTCTGCGAATGCTTGCATTCAGGCAGATAAGCAGTTTTATATGGCGAAGTAACCACATGAGCAAAAGGAAAGCTTCGAAGAAGCGATTTTGCGAATGGGGTGCTGAATAGTTACCAGAAATTTAAAATTGGAGAAAGATATCGTATGAAAAAATTATTTGGACAGATCATCAAATTCGGAGCCGTGGGCTTCCTGTGCTTCTTTATCGACTACTTCATCATGGTAGCCCTGACAGAGTTTGCCGGCGTTCCCTCCCTGATTTCCAGCGGCTGCTCCTATACCATTTCCACGGTGGTGAACTACATCCTAAGCATCACCGTCGTCTTCGATGCGGATAAGGAGGCCAATAAGGCCGCACAGTTCGGCATCTTTGTAGTTTTAAGCCTCATCGGCCTCGGCATCAACCAGCTGATGATGTGGGGCGGTACCTCCTGGCTGGCAGGGCTGATGGAGCAGAATGCAGTTCTCTCTTCCTTCTCCCGCTATGCCTACATGATTGTGAAGATCTTCGCTACCGCAGTGGTCATGGTCTACAACTTCATCACCCGGAAGATCTTTATCGAGAAGCATTAACTATGGAACCGTTACGGTAACATAAGGGGCGGTATTGGGTATTGCATCGCCCCTTTTCTTACCGTATGATAAGGAGTAGCGGCTTGAAAAAGCGAAGAGCGCTGATAGGAAATTGCATATTGCTGGCAGTCTGTCTGGGTGCGATGCTGCTCTGGGGACGCTTCGGAGAGGTCATTTTTCAGAAAAAAGCGAACGCAGAGGAAGTGGCAGTCCTGAAGGAGACCCACAGCGAGGCGGCGGAGCCATTCTTTACGGATCTTGCATTTTCCGGGGAGAAGCTGCCCTACGACGCGACGACCTCCACCTTTTATCTGCCCCTGGATATGGAAAATGAGGCCTGGGAGAGCGGAGAGCTCTCCGCCTTGTCGAAGGATACCGAGCTTCTCTTCGAGGAGAAGCTGACGGATGCGGACAAGCAGGAAGCGATCAAATCTGGAAAAAAATTCCATTTCTATGCAGTGCGGGGGAGTGAGTACCAGGAATGCGACCTGGTGGTGACGGGACTTCCGGTGATTTCCATCGAGACGACGGAGGATGCTGATACGGAGGTCTTCGGCGGCAGCGCCTACTTCTGGGATAATTCCACGAAGGTGAACTGGACCTCGTCGAGTATCCTCGAAGCCCATATCCGCGGCAACACCAGCCGGATTTACCCGAAAAAGGGCTATCGGCTGACCTTAAAAAAGCAGAACAGCACCGGTGCCATCGTAGCGGATAAGAAGTCGCTCTTCGGTCTTCGAAAGGACGACGAGTGGATCCTGAATGCCATGTACAGTGACTCCTCGAAGATCCGGGATAAGCTGAATGCAGATCTCTGGAATCAGTTCGGGGCACAGCGGCCGGATTTTCCCAAGGCAAATTTCGGTACCCGGATGACCTATGTGGAGGTCTTCTTCAATCACGAATACTGGGGACTCTATCTTCTGTCCGAGCCGGTGGATTCCAAGCAGCTGAATCGGAAGAAGGAGGCTTCCGGGGAGGAGGAATTCTCCTATAAGTCCATTACCTCCCAGACGCTGGACACCTCGGAGCTTCTGAACCAGAGCGAATACGGCCTCGAGCTGGACGGCTACGAGCTGAAGGGCAAGCATAGCTACGTAGACCGGAGCAGCTGGGAGCCCCTGCTTCAGTACCTTTCCCTGCGGGATCTCTCGACGGATCAGGAATTCCGGGAACAGGCCTCGATCCTCACGGATCGGGAGGGCGCGCTGAACGTCTGGATCTTCCTGCAGGCAGTGCTCGGAATTGACAATCGCGGAAAAAACATGTATTATGTGGCCAAAAGAACGGGCAGCAGCACGAAGATGTATTTTGCACCCTGGGACATGGATCTGACCTGGGGAGATGCCTTAAGCGAAGGCGAAGGAGACCTTCTCTGGACGGTAGGGCTTATGACCGGCCTCTATTCCGAGCGAATCAACTGGGCCTTCGGGGATCGGCTGGTGGAGCTCGATGTGGACGGATCCCGGGATTACGTGCGGGATACCTGGCAGGAGCTCAGAGAGGGCATTTTCTCGGAGGAGAGCCTGAACAGCGAGATTGACGAGCTGCTCCATGAGATCCAGGATTCCGGCGCACTGGCGCGCAATACCGAGCGCTGGCCGGACAGCAACAGCGGTCAGGATTACGACCTGTTCCGTCGGCTGGCCTTCTATCGGTTTGGCATTCTGGACTATTATTTTGACGGCAATCTGCAAGAATATATGGGACTTGGCTACGAATAGAGTCCCGAAGGAGACAAGATGGATTATCGGCACGAGCTGAAGTACGTGGTGACGGCGGCGCAGCAGGCACTGCTTGAGAATCGCATTCGGGGCCTGATAAAGCCGGACAGCCACGTGGGCGCGGACGGCATGTATCACATCCGAAGCCTGTACTTTGACGATTATTACAACAGCTGTTACAATGAAAATGAGATTGGATGCGACCCGAGAGAGAAGTTCCGGATTCGGATCTACAATGCCAGCAGCGAGAGGATTCGCCTGGAGCTGAAGCAGAAGGAACACGGCATGACCCGGAAGCTCTCCTGCCTTCTTACCAGGGAGCAGTGTCTGGAGCTGATGGCCGGAAGACCCTTACCGCCGGAACCGTCCTATCCGCCGGTCTTACAGAAGCTGAACCTGCAGATGCGTACCAGACTTCTACGGCCCCGGATCATCGTGGAATATGACCGGATCCCCTATGTGGAGCCCCTGGGGAATACCCGCATCACCCTGGATCTGAATATCCGGTCCTCCGGTTATACGAGCCTCTTTTTGCAGGAGCAGCCGCCCATGCGGCCCATTATGCCGAGGGGACAAAACATTCTGGAGGTCAAATACGACGAATATCTGCCGGATGCGATCTACCGGAATCTACAGCTTGAGAGCTTAAGGCAGACAGCCTATTCCAAATATTATCTCTGCAGACGGTATTCCTT
>CAVKIR010000044.1:0-2702 GCA_963656395.1 Prevotella sp. CAG:279 | reverse complement strand
GTATTCCTTTACCGGCATCCCGGACTGAGGCAGAGAAACCTATCTATGAGTTGAAGGAGATAACAAAATGGGATTTAACGATGTATTTAAGAAATCATTTCTGGAAGGATTTACCAGCATGGACATTTCCGCAGGACGTATCATGGCGACCTTCGCAGTGACCTGTATCCTGGCCTGCTATGTCTTCCTGATCTACCGCCTGATGACCAGAAAGTCCTTCTATTCAAAGGGCTTCAACGTGTCTCTGGCAGCGATGTCCGTGATTACGGCGGCGATCATCCTGGCCATGCAGTCGAACCTGGTCATCTCCCTTGGTATGGTCGGCGCTCTGTCTATCGTGCGTTTCCGTACGGCCATCAAGGATCCGATGGATCTGGTCTTCCTCTTCTGGTCCATCAGTATCGGTATTATCTGCGGTGCCGGCCTCTATGAGGTGGCTCTGCTTACCTGTCTGGTGGTGACGATCCTGATTCTGGTGCTGGAGAATATCCCGGCCTCCCGGGCTCCGATGATGCTGGTCATCAATATGACGGACGCGGAGAAAGAGGATGCGATTCTGTCCATCGTGAAGAAATACAGTCGTTTCTATAAGGTGAAATCCAGAAACCTGACCGCAGGCTCCCTGGATATGGTAGTCGAGGTGCAGGTAAAGGAGGAGAGTGCCTTCGTAAAAGAGGTTTCCGGGGTCGATACCGTGACCTGTGCTTCCCTGATTGCCCACGACGGTGAGGTAACCTTCTGAAAATGAAAAAATTCATGCGGCTTGGCGGGCGCGGACTGCGATATATCAGGCAGTACGGGCTCGCCCGACTTTATCGGAAGGTCATGGAGCGCAAGCGGAGAGATGCGGCGGAGGCCGGCTACGATGCCTGGCTTCGGGCGCAGCTTCCGGATGCGGCGGAGACCGAAAAGCAGCGGGGGACGCGCTTTTACTATGCACCCTGCATCAGCATCCTGGTGCCGGCCTATGAGACACCGGAGGACTTTCTGCGCCAGATGATGGATTCAGTGCTGGAGCAGAGCTACGGGCAGCTGGAGCTTTGCATCGCGGACGGCAGCCCCTCCGATCGAGTGGAACGGGTAGTAAGAGAATATGAAAAGAAGGATTCCCGGGTAAAATACCGGCATCTGACGGAGAATCTGGGAATTTCTGACAATACCAATGCGGCGCTGGCACTGGCGTCGGGCGACTATGTGGGCCTTCTGGATCACGACGATCTGCTGCTTCCCGGGGCCCTTTTTGAGATCCTGCGTCTGCTGAACGAAAGCGGTGAAGCCGACGCGGTCTATACCGACGAGGACAAGGTGAATATGGAGCTGACCCATCATTTTCAGCCCCATTTCAAGCCGGATTACAATCAGGAATACCTGCGGAGCAACAATTACATCTGCCACTTCTTCCTGGTGCGAAGAGAACTGGCTCTGGAAGTGGGCGGCTTCCGAGGAGAGTTCGACGGAGCCCAGGACCATGATTTCATCTTCCGCTGCACGGAGCTGGCGGATCGGGTGCTCCATGTCCCGAAGGTTCTCTATTCCTGGCGAAGCCACGAGGCCTCCACGGCCGCGAACCCCGAGAGCAAGCTCTATGCCTACGAGGCCGGAAAGCGGGCTGTGGCGGCGCATCTAGTGCGAACCGGACGCGTCGGAACCCCCGTAGATACCGACAATTACGGCTTTTACCGGGTCTGCTATCCGGGGGCTTTGATGGATTTAAAGAAATCTTTCGAAAAATTCCATAGACAAACGGGCGTAAACGTTGTATATTATGAGAAGGTATGTAATATTTCCGTAACAATTTCCGAGGCGGATCGGTACGTACTTTTTCTACCGAAGCGGGATGCGGAGGGGCTGCGCATGAATGCAGACTTCTATGCGATCCTGCAGGCCTGCTGCGACCGGCCCGATACGGGACTGGCCTGCGCGCGGGTATATGACAGCAAAAGGAGACTGCGCGGCGACATCCGCATGCGCGGCGTGCATGATCCCTTCTCCGACGGTATGAAGGGTCTGAAGGCGGGCTATACCGGCTATAACCACCGGGCGGTGCTGCAGCATGAGCCGGAGACTCCGACGGACTGCTTTCTCATCCGGGCAAAGCTTCTTCGCGAACAGATGGGAGCGGAGCAGGGGCTGACGGTCGAAGGACTGGCAGAAGCGCTGGTTTCCTCCGGTTACCATATCTACTATGAACCCTGGGCGGTGTTGTATGAAGGCTGACAGTCAGGTATCCATTGTGATACCGAATTACAATGGAATGGCTTTTCTGGAGGCCTGTCTAAGCTCCGTACTGGCGGATGCACCACATGCAGAGGTCATCGTGGTGGACAATGCGTCGCAGGACGAGAGCCTTCGCTATATGCGGGAGCATTTTCCGCAGGTGCACCTGCTGGCCTTAGATCAGAACTATGGCTTCGCCCGTGCCGTCAATGAAGGCATCCGGGCAGCAGAAAGACCCTATGTGATCCTCCTGAACAATGACACAGAGGTGCAGCCCGGCTTTACAGAGAGCCTTGTGGAGGCTCTGCAGGGCGATGCAAGGGCATTTTCGGCGCAGGCCAAGCTGATTCAGCTGCATCATCCGGAGAAGCTGGATGACGCGGGCAACTTCTATTGTGCCCTCGGCTGGGCCTTCGCGAGAGGAAAGGATCGGTCTTCCGCCTATTACGAAGAGCAGGACGAGGTCTTTGCAGCCTGTGCGGGAG
>CAVKIR010000043.1:0-8635 GCA_963656395.1 Prevotella sp. CAG:279 | reverse complement strand
GTCTTCGAGCACACCCGGGAGGAGAGAACCAGACAGTTCCTGTCGCGCTTTACGCAGGGCTAAAAGCAGATAGTTACCGCCAAAACGTGAGGGCGGGGGAGAAAAAATTTTCTCCCCCGCCCGTATTTTGCCAAAAACCCAGTTGAAAAACCCATAAATTCATATTAGAATATGGTTCGGGTGTCAAAACACCCGAACCGATTGCAAAAAATCAAAGGAGAAGCCCCCACCGTGAAAAAGCCCCTGATCGTCCTGACCGGCCCCACCGCTGTCGGTAAAACCAAGTTATCCATCGCCCTGGCCAAAGCCGTAGACGGCGAAATTATATCCGCCGATTCGATGCAGGTCTATCGACGCATGGACATCGGCTCCGCCAAGATTCGTCCGGATGAGATGCAGGGGGTTCCCCATCATTTGCTTGACATCCTAGATCCGGAGGAAGACTTTCATGTCGTTATTTTCCAAAAAATGGCAAAAGCTGCAATGGAAGCTATCTGGGAACGCGGCCATATTCCCATCCTGACCGGCGGTACCGGCTTTTACATCCAGGCCTTGCTCTACGACATCGACTTTACCGAAAATGAAGAAAATACAGGTCTTCGTGCTAAACTGGAGGCAGAGGCAGCCAAAGAAGGTCCGGAAGCCTTTCACGCAAGGCTGGCTGCTGTGGATCCGAAGGCCGCCGAGGAAATTCATGCCAACAACGTCAAACGCGTCATCCGCGCACTGGAATATTACGAGCTTACGGGGGAACGCATCTCAGAGCACAATGAGGAACAGCGAAAGAAAGAATCCCCTTACAACTTTGCATACTTTGTTCTGAATGATGATAGGGATAAGCTCTATGCCCGCATCGATGAACGCGTAGATGAGATGATAAAGAACGGTCTGGTAGAAGAAGTAGAAGGCCTTAAAAACGAAGGCTGTAAGCGCGGCATGGTCTCCATGCAGGGGCTGGGCTATAAAGAAATCCTGGACTACCTGGATGGGGAAACATCTTTGGACGAGGCCATTCGCATCCTGAAACGGGACACCCGACACTTTGCCAAGCGTCAGCTCACCTGGTTTAAGCGGGAGCGGGATGTAATCCGGATAGAGAAACCGGAATACGAATACGACGATGAGAAAATTCTTGCATTTATGCTGAAAATACTGAAAGAAAAGGGAGTAATTCATTCATGACACAGACAGAAACTATGTACCGGGAGCTGGGTATCAGCCCCACCGTATATGCATTTGGACAGGAGATCGAAAAGGGCTTAAAAGCCCGTTTTGATAAAATCGATGAAACCGCCGAGTACAATCAGCTGAAGGTCGTGGGAGCCATGCAGAAAAACCGCGTGGAGGCAGCCTGCTTTGCAGCTACCAGCGGCTATGGCTACAACGATCTGGGAAGAGATAAGCTCGAGGAGGTCTACGCCACAGCCTTTCACGCAGAGGCGGCTCTGGTGCGTCCGCAGATCGCCTGCGGAACCCATGCACTGGCGGTAGCCCTGTCCGGGAACCTGCGTCCCGGCGATGAGCTCCTTTCCCCGGTGGGAAAGCCCTATGATACCCTGGAGGAGGTCATCGGCATCCGCCCGTCAAACGGCTCTCTGGCAGAATACGGCGTCACCTACCGTCAGGTGGACTTAAAAGAGGACGGAAGCTTCGACTATCCTGCTATCGAGGCGGCATTGAATGAGAAGACCAGGCTGGTCACCATCCAGCGTTCCAAGGGCTATCAGACTCGTCCGACCCTGTCTGTACAGCGCATCGGCGAGCTGATCGCATTTATAAAAGAAAGAAAACCCGACGTGATCTGCATGGTGGATAACTGCTACGGCGAATTCGTAGAGCGCATCGAGCCAACTGACGTGGGTGCAGATCTCTGCGTGGGCTCCCTCATCAAGAATCCGGGCGGCGGTCTCGCCCCCATCGGCGGCTACATCGTCGGAAAAGAAGCGTATGTAGAAAATGCTGCCTATCGCCTGACCTCCCCGGGACTCGGCAAAGAGGTGGGCGCTTCCTTAGGCGTCATGACCAGCTTCTATCAGGGCTTCTTCCTGGCTCCGACGGTGACGGCGGCAGCCTTAAAGGGGGCGATTTTCGCAGCCAATATCTATGAAAAGCTGGGCTTTGCGGTGGTTCCGAACAGCACCGAAAGCCGTCACGATATTATTCAGGCCGTGACCTTCGGAAAACCCGAGGGTGTCATCGCCTTCTGTCAGGGCATTCAGGCGGCAGCACCGGTGGACAGCTATGTGACTCCGGAGCCCTGGGCGATGCCGGGCTATGACAGCGATGTGATCATGGCGGCCGGAGCCTTTGTACAGGGCTCCTCCATCGAGCTGTCCGCAGACGGCCCCATCAAGCCGCCTTACGCAGTTTACTTTCAGGGCGGCCTGACCTGGCCCCATGCGAAGCTCGGCATCCTCATGTCCCTGCAAAAAATGGCAGATGCAGGCCTGGTACAGTTATAAGGAGAGACGGATGAAAAAGGTAGTGGTAGTGGGCGGCGGCGCTGCCGGGCTCATGGCAGCCATTGCGGCGGCAGAGAGCGGTGCTAAGGTGACCCTGCTGGAAAAGAATAAGCAGGTAGGAAGGAAAATCCGGGTTACCGGCAATGGCCGCTGCAATCTGACGAACACCGATCAGAATCTGTCCCATTATCGGACCTCCGATCCGGGTTTTGCGGCACAGGTGTTGGATCGGGTCAGCATGTACGATACCCTGAAAAAATTTACAGAATATGGAATTTTCACCAAGAACAGAAACGGCTATCTCTATCCCTACAGCGATCAGGCCGATTCCGTGGCTGAGGTTCTGCGGCTTACGGCAGAGCACCTCGGTGTGAAGCTGGCCTTGCATACCGAAGTGCAGGGAGTGATCCATTCTTCCGATGGCTTTCAGGTGCGGACCGAAGAGTGGAGCTATCCGGCTGATGCGGTGATTCTTACCTGCGGCTCCAAGGCGGCTCCGGATACAGGCTCCGACGGCAGCGGCTACACACTGGCTCGAAGCCTCGGACATCGGATCGTCAAGCCGCTTCCGGCTCTGGTACCGCTTCGATGCAAAGAAAAGTTTTTTGAAAAACTGGCGGGTGTGCGAATGGATGCCAAAGTGGAGCTCTTTTTAGAAGATAGTCTTCTGGCTTCCGATCGAGGAGAGGTGCAGTTTACAAAGACCGGCATCTCCGGCATCCCGGTCTTTCAGGTAAGCCGCTATGCAGTCCGCGCCCTGGACTCGAGGCAAAAGGTGCAGGCAGTGCTGAACCTGATTCCGCTTTTCGATGAAGAGCAGTTCCTTGCTTTTTTAAAAGCCAGGAAAGAGCAGAACTCTTATAAGACCGGTGAGCAGTTCCTGACCGGCCTTCTTCCGGCGAAGGTGAGCGCCTGTGTGCTGGAGCAAAGCGGCCTCGCAAAAGCAAAGAAAAAGGCCGGGGACTGGACGCAGACCGAGCTGGCCGGGCTGGCGCATGTGGTTTTGCATTTTGAGACAGAGATTACGGGAAGCGGTGATTTCACCCAGGCACAGGTCTGCTCCGGCGGCGTGGACGTGAGGGAAGTCAATCCTTGCACCATGGAATCCCGGAAGGTGCCGGGACTGTACCTGGCAGGCGAAATCCTGGACGTGGACGGAGCCTGCGGCGGCTACAATCTCCAGTGGGCCTTCAGCAGCGGCCGCCTGGCAGGAAGAAGCGCAGCCGTGGACAGAGAGGAGTAATTCTATGATTCGAATCAGTCAACTTAAGCTTCCGGTGGAGCATGACGAGCCGGCTCTTTTGCAGGCGGCTGCCCGTGAGCTTAGGACATCCTCCGATAAAATCGAACAGCTGACCATTCAGAAGAAATCCATTGACGCCCGAAAAAAACCTATTTCTTATGTATATACCGTGGATGTGAAGCTGAAGGGCGAGGAAAAGCTCTTAAAGAAGCTGCACAATCGGAATGTGACAAAAACCGAAAAAAAGCGCTATCAGTTCCCGGAGCCGGGCTCTGAGAGGCTGGAGCATCGTCCGATCATCGTGGGAACCGGCCCGGCAGGTCTCTTCTGCGGCCTGATGCTGGCGAGAGCCGGTTATCGGCCCATTCTGCTGGAGCGGGGCGAGACCGCCGGAAAGCGAAAGAAAACGGTGGATCGCTTCTGGAACGGTGGAGCGCTCATGCCAAATTCCAACGTACAGTTCGGCGAGGGCGGAGCCGGAACCTTCTCCGACGGCAAGCTGAATACCCTGGTCAAGGATCCGGCGGGCAGAGGCCGCCTGGTGCTTCAGACCTTCGTGGAGGCCGGCGCGCCCGAGGAGATTCTCTACTGGAATAAGCCCCATCTGGGTACCGATGTGCTGATCGGTGTGGTGGAGCATATTCGAAAAGAAATCGAAAGTCTCGGCGGCGAGGTACACTTCGGCACACAGCTTACAGACATCGACATCCGGGAGGGTCGTGTGCAGGGCGTGTATACAAAATGCAGCGATGCACCGGAGGAAGAGGCTGCGTATCTCGAGACGGAGGTGCTGGTGCTGGCCATCGGCCACAGCGCCCGGGATACCTTTGCTATGTTGAAGGACCGGGCTGTTCCCATGGAGCGCAAGGCCTTCGCGGTGGGTGTGCGGATCGAGCATCCCCAGGATCGGATCAATGTGAGCCAGTACGGAGAGGACTATCCGAAGAGCCTTCCGGCCGCAGCCTACAAGGTGACCCGTAAGGTCAGCGGCGATCGCGGCGTCTATTCCTTCTGCATGTGTCCGGGCGGCTACGTGGTGAATGCCTCCTCCGAGGAGGGCGGTCTCGCCGTCAACGGAATGAGCTACCAGGCGCGGGATAGTCAGAATGCCAACAGTGCCATGATCGTGACCGTGCGGCCGGAGGATTTCGGCGGCGACGATCTGCTCGCGGGCGTGGAATTTCAGCGCAGGCTGGAGCGGGCGGCTTACCGTGCAGGCGGTGGAAAGGTACCGGTGCAGCTTCTGGGCGATTTCCGTCAGCATACACGCAGTACCACTCTCGGCGAGGTGGAGCCCTGCATCAAGGGCGCCTGGACCTTCGGTGATGTGCGGGGTATCTTTCCGGCGGAGCTGTCGGCAGCGCTGGAGGAAGGGATCGTTGGTTCGGAACATCTGATTCCCGGTTTCGCCCGGGCGGACGCGGTGCTTTCCGGTGTGGAGAGCCGCACCTCGTCGCCGGTGCGGATTCTGCGCGGTGAGCAGCAGGAGAGTGCGATAGGGGGACTTTACCCCTGCGGCGAAGGCGCAGGCTACGCAGGCGGCATCACCTCGGCGGCCATGGACGGCGTCAAAACGGCTGAGGCGATCGCGGGAAGATTCCGCCGCGATTTTTTCTGAATCGGTATGGGAATTTTTTGTATACAAGCGGAAGCCTTTGTGCTATGATTAAAGTTAAATGGTGGTAACTATTCAGGACAGCCCGAAGCACTTGCTGCTGAGGGCGTATGAACATGATTCAAGGGTGCAAAATCCCATCGGCGAAGCCGATTCTCATGGATTTTGCATTCGTAACTGGTCAGGTACTGAACAGTTACAAATGGTGGAAGCCTAACCTGTCCGCTGTCTGGAGAGCAGAAAGGAACAGGAATGCATACAACGACCATGAAGGAATTATACAAAGAAGCGCGCCCTTATGAGAAATGCCGGAAGTTCGGAGCCGGAGCTTTATCGGATACAGAGCTCCTGGCTGTGGTGATGCGGACCGGAACCCGGGGAGAAAATGCCTGCCAGCTGGCGGGTCGTATCTTAAGTCTCCCGGGATACGAAGGCCTGAAGGGACTGAACCGGATCGGCTTGGAGCGTCTGCTGGATGTAAAAGGCATCGGGGAGGTCAAGGCCGTACAGCTCAAGTGTGTGGCAGAGCTGGCAGCCCGGATGGCAAGAACCAAGGCAGAGGAGCGGCTGGCCTTTGATATGCCGGAGACCATCGCTGCGTATTTCATGGAGGAGCTGCGTTATGCGGATCAGGAACAGCTTCAGGTGCTGTTTTTGAATACCCGGAACAAGCTTCTGAAGGAAAAAATGATGTTTAAGGGGACGGTGAATGCTTCTCTGGTTTCGCCCCGGGAGATTTTCATGGAGGCGCTGGAATGCCGGGCGGTGAGACTGGTGCTGGTACACAATCATCCCAGCGGAGATCCCACACCCAGTACGGAGGATATCCGCATCACACATCGTATTTACAAGACAGGAGAAATGCTGGGTATCCAGCTTTTGGATCATATCATTATAGGGGATCATTGCTACAGCTCCTTTCGGGAGCGGGGGATCCTGACAGAAGAATAAAATGAAAGCGAGGAGAAGACGACATGTCTGCACAGAGTTTCGGATGCGACTTTGGTACAAGCAGCATCAAAATCTACAGTAAGGAAAGCGATACGATTTACTGTGAAAAGAATATGGTGGCCATCGAGGAGAAGAAAGGAATGATTGCCTACGGCGATGAGGCCTTTGAGATGCATGAAAAAGCTCCGTCGAACATCGAGGTGCTTTATCCCATGTCCTTCGGTACGGTTGCCAGCATTACTTACATGCAGGAATTCCTGAAGGCCTTTCTGGAGACGCATACGAAGGGGAACCTCAAAGGCGCAGAATTCGTGGTGGCGTTGCCTACAGATGTGCAGGATCGTGTATTCAGCACGCTGATTCACGGTACCGGACTGAAGTCAAAAAATGTTCAGATGATCGATAAACCGGTGGCTGCTGGCTTAGGCCTCGGCCTCGATGTGACGCAGTCTCAGGGTGTCATGATCGTGGATGTGGGAGCAGATACCACAGAGATCTCCATCCTTTCCCTGGGCGGTACGGTTACAAGCAAGCTGATCAAAAACGGCGGCAATAAGATCGACGAGTCCATCGCCAATGCCATCCGTCGGGAGTATGGCTATTTCATCGGCAATAAGACCGCAGAGATCCTGAAAAACGAGTTGGGCTATCAGCCGGGTGACACCGCCTCCAAGCGTGAGATCTGCGGCCGCAACATGGCACTGGGACTTCCGGCTCTTCTGGAGATTACGGCTGATTTTGTAGCCAATGCTATCGCGGAGAATCTGAAGGCCATCGTAGACGCCATCAAGGTGATTCTGGAGAGAACACCGCCCGAGCTGGGTGTGGACATCATCCGCAACGGTATCTTCCTGACCGGCGGTGTGGCGAATCTGAAGGGACTTGATAAGCTCATCGCAGACGCCACCAACATCCAGGTGAATCTGGTAGAAAAACCCGAGGAGTGCGTGGCCAGAGGCCTGGAGCGCGTCATCAAGGAGAAAGAGTTCCGAAGCCTGACATTTGTGACCAAGGAGCAGAATTATAACTAAGCAGGATCGGGTGAAGTATGAAGAAAAAAAATCGCATGACAGTGCCGCCCAGATTTATCTTCGCGGCGCTGGCACTTCTCTGTATCGGAATGATGTACGCGTCCTATGCGACCGGCTTTGCAGGCAATACCCTGGGACAAATCACCGGCTATGTCTTTGTTCCCTTTGAGCGGGGCATTAACAGCGTAGGCGGATGGTTTCGTGACAAGAGCGACAGCCTGCAGGATCTGGCGGACGCGCAGGCAGAGAAGCAGGCCCTGCAGGAACAGGTGGATGCTCTGACACTGGAGAACAGCCGACTGGTGCAAAGCCAGTACCGCCTGCAGGAGCTGGAAGAACTTTACAATCTGGATCAGACCTACGGGGAATATCATAAAGTAGCAGCCAATATCATTGCCAGTGATTCCGGCAACTGGTTCAATACCTTTGTGATTGACAAGGGCAGTAAGGACGGAATTGACGTAGATATGAATGTAATCGCCGGCAGCGGACTGGTGGGTATTGTGACCAAGGTAGGCGACAACTGGGCGCAGGTGCGCGCCATTATTGATGATATGAGTGAGGTCAGCGCCCAGGTGCTCTCCACCTCGGATCTCTGCTTTGTAAAAGGGGATCTGCAGCTGATGGAATCCGGCTTGATTCGGCTGACACAATTGCGGGATGCACAGGGTAATGCAAGCATCGGCGATACGATTGTGACCTCCCATGTGAGTGATAAGTATCATGCCGGACTGCTCATCGGCTATATCAATGAGCTGAGCCTGGATTCGAACAATCTGACCCGCTCCGGCACATTGACCCCGGCGGTAGACTTTGAACATCTGCATTCGGTACTTGTGATTACCGATATGAAGCAGACCGTAGAAGAATAGAACAGGAGTGAAGAGGATGAGACGGAAAATCACAGAGGCACTTCTGATTGTTGTATGCTTTATCCTGCAGAGTACCGTGTTTCAGACCTTGGCTCTGGCCGGCATTGCACCCAATCTGCTGCTGATTGTGACCTCCTCCTTAGGCTTTATGCGGGGCGAAAAGGAGGGCTTGGCAGTGGGCTTTTTTTCGGGCCTGCTGACGGATATATTTTTCGGACGGCTGTTCGGATTCTACAGCCTCCTGTATATGTTTTTGGGCTATGGAAGCGGCCTCTTTCACCGGATGTTCTATGACGAGGACATCAAGCTTCCCATGATCTGGATTGCATTGTCAGAACTGGTATACGGACTGGCTGTCTATTTCTTTCTCTTTCTGCTGCGAAGCCGTTTTCAGTTCGGATTCTATTTTTTTCATATTATTCTTCCGGAGCTTATCTATACCGTGGTGGTAACCATCGTGT
>CAVKIR010000042.1:0-8761 GCA_963656395.1 Prevotella sp. CAG:279 | reverse complement strand
GCTATCAGCTACGGCCATATCGGCGCAGACCTGATTACCCTTTGCTCCATCTTAAGAATCCCGGTATGCATGCACAATGTTCCGGAAGAGGAGATCTTCCGTCCGGCAGCATGGAACGCATTCGGTATGGACAAAGAGGGACAGGACTTCCGCGCATGCAAGGCATACGGCCCGCTGTACAAGACCATCCGCTAATCATTGATATTGGGGGAATGTGAGAAATCACAGGAAAAAGCGCAGGAGGATTTCCTTCCGGCGCTTTTTCCGTCAAAGGTTGCGCTTTTTCAAAATCCGGGGTATGATAAGTAAAGTAAGAAAAGACAACACTGAATCAGACGAGGAGGAACGATCATGTCATTTGTTACATCAGAAAAGATGCTTTTGGACGCACAGAAGGGCGGCTACGCCGTAGGCGCTTTCAATGTGGAGAATATGGAGATGGTCATGGCTGTTATCTCAGCAGCGGAGGAGCTTCGGGCGCCGCTGATGCTGCAGACCACGCCGTCCACCATCAAGTACGCGGGACTGGATATGTATCTGGCCAATGTAAAGGCAGCCGCTGAGCGCGCCAGCGTTCCGGTGTGTCTGCACCTGGATCACGGCGACAGCTTTGACCTGGCTATGCGGGCGCTGCGGACCGGCTACACGTCCATCATGATTGACGGTTCCCATAATGTGTTTGAGGAAAATATAGCAGTAACCAAGGCCGTAGCAGACGCCTGCAGACCCTCCGGAATCCCGGTGGAGGCAGAGCTTGGTAAGGTCGGCGGCAAAGAGGACGATCTGGACGGCGGCCAGGGCAACGGCTATACCGACCCGCTGGAGGCGAAGGAATTCGTGGAGCGCACCGGCGTGACTTCCCTGGCGGTAGCCATCGGAACCGCACACGGTGTATACAAGGGAGTGCCGAAGCTGGATCTGGATCGCCTGGCTGAGATCCGCAAGGTCGTAGATATCCCGCTGGTACTGCACGGCGCAAGCGGACTTTCCGAGGAAGCAGTCGTGGAGAGCATCAAGCGCGGTATCTGCAAGGTCAACTTCGCTACCGAGCTTCGTATCGCCTACACCGACGGCGTGAAGGAATTCCTGGCGGCGAACCCGGACGCCTTCGACCCGAAGAAGTACGGTAAGGTAGCTATGGAGCATGTAAAGGCCATCGTGGAGACACGTATGAAGATGTGCGGCTGCACAGGCAGAGTATAATCGTGAACGTGAGAACCATGCAGACAGACCGCAGGCGGCAGCATCGGATCTTTATCGGCCTGTTTCTTATATTACAGGTCATTTTTATCGTGAGGAGCTTCTGGGGCTTCAATACAGCCGATGAGATGTATTTCATTGGCTGTTCGGAGCGGATCTTCCGTGGAGAGAAGATTCTGATCGACGAATGGAATCCCACCCAGCAGCTCTGTACCTTTCTGCTCCATCCCATTTACTGCCTGATACGGACTGCGCTGGGATCCACAGAAGGGATCGTCATGGCCAGCCGCTTTGTCTATCTGGCCTACTCGGCGGTACTGACCCTGTTTTTTTATCTGCGGTTTCAGCGGCGGGGCTACGCGTCCTTCACTCCTGTGTTCCTGTTCGCGATTTTCGCCCCCTTCAGCATCTGCGCCATGTCCTACAATTCCATCGAATTCGGGCTGCTGCCGGTGCTGCTGGCCGTGCTGTCGGCTCGGATGGAACATTCGATACCGGAATACATCCTGTGCGGCATCCTGATGGCCATGATCGTGCTGGCGAATCCCTTTGCCATATTGATGTACGCCGGGTACGGACTGATTTGTCTAGTAGCCACAGTGTGCGGGCGTAGGCGGGGAACGAAGCCGGAGGGCGCATTGAAGTTTCAGAACTTTCTCTGGATGACGTTGGGAGCCTGTATCATTCTTGCGCTGTTCCTGGCGTTTATCTTCCAGCGGGGAACCCTGGCGGAGATGGTGGCCAATGTGCCGCACATCGTGGGAGATTCCGAGCATCAGCAGGGCTACTGGTACAAGACCTGGCGATATTTCCATCTGTGCTTCAAGAATTACCGCTGGATGTTCGTGGGGCTGGGCGTGGTATATCTGGCCACAGGACTGGATCGAAAGCGCTGCCAGCACGGGCTTGTATACATGATGCTGGCGTCCCTCTGCGTGGTGCCGTACCTGTTTTATTACACCTTTATTTTTGAAAATATTACGGTGAATTATCAGATGCTGCCGCTGGCTTTCTGGTGCCTGGAGGCCTATCTGGTCACGGAAAAAAAGGACAAACGGCTCTTCTGCTGGTGGTATCTGCCGGCCATGGTATTCACACTGCTGGTTCAGTACGCGACAAATACGGGCATCGTGACCTTGAGTGTCGCCTACGGTATGTGCTCCTGGGTAGGGCTTTTATTTGTGGCGGACTGGATCCAAGAGGAACGGCAGAGAAGGCAATGTATGCGTGGCGCGGAAAGAGAGGATGCTTCCGGAGCAGGCCTTGCAGCAGGGCACTGGAGAGCCGTGTGCCTTTGCACGGCCGTGGTGGTCGGGTTTCAGTTTTTCGGTACCTTCTGGCTCAGAATGACCTACGACTGGGGTGACGAGCGGGGCTGGAAGCTGACGGCTCAGATGAAGCGCGGTCCTTTGAAATATGTATTCACGACGCCGGAGATGGCAAAGTGGTATGCGGATGTGCTGGACGAGATCGATATGCTGGAGCTTACCGAAGAGGATGAATTGATGGTGGTGGGCGTGGCACCCTGGATCTATCTCTACACGGATGCGGGTTGCGGCAATTATTCCACCTGGCAGGTCCATGAGGGCAGCACCCAGCTCTACGATTATTACGATTTGCACCCGGACAAATTCCCGGATGTGGTCTATATGGCGCATTGGGCGGAGGAATTCATGGCCTGCGATCTGTCTCATCTGTTCACGGACAGGGGGTACGAGACCGTGTATGAGGGAATCGGCACGGTGCTGATGTCTCTGGAGCGGGCAGCGCTCTTTGAAACAGAACAATAATTTGAAATAACAGGTGAGGGCGTCGGAGCATTCCGGCGCTCCATTTGTTTACAAAAAGTTTATACTTTTTGAGAGAGTTTTAGAGCGTGAAGCGGGAGGATATGTTATAATGAAAAAATATATGAGCTTTAAATAAGAGGAAGCGTTATGAAACTCAAGACAAAACTTTTGATCACATTTTTGATTTTGATTCTGGCTCCGATTATGTTCACCTCGTTGGCTTTTTTCGGCATCAGCCGCTACCAGATGAATGCGGTCAAGAAGCTCTACGGACTGGAAAATGCCAGCTACGAGACCCTGTCCAATACGCCGGCTATGCTGAACCGGATTACCCGGGAGACGTATACTGCTATGCAGGAGAAGGCGGAGAGTGATCCGGATGCCTTTGCGGATACGAGCTATCTGGAATCTCTGAACCTGGATCTGGAGGCCCGCTATTCCTTTCTGGTGGTACGAAAAGAAAATCACTACATCTATGTAGGCTCGGAGGACGAGGAGGATCAGGAGGAGCTGCTGGACAGCCTGCCGGATTATCAGACCGCTGATACCGATCAGGATGTGGGAACCTATATCGGAGGCGATGTACAGGCGCTGGTGAAGCAGCTGGATTTCACCTTTCGAGACGGCACCCGGGGAACGGCCTTTATTGTCACATCCATCGGCAGTATGATTCCCGAGGTCGAGTCCATGGTGACAGACAGCGTGCTTGTGCTGGTCATGATTCTGATTTTCACCAGCTTGATTTTGACAGCCTGGATCTATAAAAGCATCGTTACACCGATTCATCACCTCCAGGTGGCTACGAAGAAGATCACTGACGGCAATCTGGATTTCGAGATGCCGGAGGGCGGCGACGACGAGATCGGTGAGCTCTGTACGGACTTCGAGGAAATGCGGCGGCGCCTGAAGGAATCCGCCGAGGAGAAGCTGGAGTCCGAGCGGCAGAATAAAGAGCTGATCAGTAACATTTCCCATGATCTGAAGACTCCTATCACGGCAGTCAAGGGCTACGTGGAGGGCATCATGGACGGCGTGGCGGATACGCCGGAGAAGCAGGAGAAGTATATCCGCACCATTTACAATAAGGCCAATGATATGGAGCGGCTGATCAACGAGCTGACCTTCTATTCCAAGATCGACACGAACCGGATTCCCTATACCTTCGATCACATCAATGTGAATGCCTACTTTGCGGACTGCGTGGAGGAGCTCTCCCTGGAGCTGGAGGAGCAGAATATCGAGTTAGCCTACTTTAATTATGTGGACGAGAATGTGCAGGTTATCGCCGATGCGGAGCAGATCAAGCGCGTCATCAACAATATTGTCAGCAATTCCATCAAATACATCGACAAGCCCAAGGGCTATATCAATATCCGTGTGAAGGATGTGGGAGATTTCATCCAGGTGGAGATCGAGGACAACGGCAAGGGCATCGCCACCAAGGATCTGCCGCTGATCTTCAACCGCTTCTACCGGACCGACGCGTCCCGCAATTCATCCAAGGGCGGCAGCGGCATCGGCCTCTCCATCGTGAAGAAGATCATCGAAGATCACGGCGGCAAGGTCTGGGCTACAAGCAAGGAACATACAGGAACAGTCATGTACTTTGTTCTTAGAAAATATCAGGAGGTACCGACGACATGAGTAAGATTTTGATTGTAGAGGATGAGGAGGCCATCGCAGATCTGGAGAAGGATTATCTGGAGCTGAGCGGCTTCGAGGTGGAGATTGCCTCCGACGGCACAGAGGGTCTTAAGAAGGCGCTGGAAGAGGAGTTCCATCTGGTGATCCTGGATCTGATGCTGCCGGGTGTGGATGGCTTCGAGATCTGCCGTCAGATCCGGGAGGTGAAGAATATACCGGTCATCATGGTTTCCGCCAAGAAGGATGATATCGATAAGATCCGTGGCCTGGGTCTGGGCGCGGATGACTATATGACGAAGCCCTTCAGCCCCAGTGAGCTGGTGGCCCGGGTGAAGGCGCATCTGAATCGCTACGAGCGTCTGGTGAGCAGCAATGTGAAGGAGAACACCATCATCGAGATCCGCGGCATCAAGATCGACAAGACCGCCCGCCGTGTCTGGGTCAACGGCGAGGAGAAGAACTTCACCTCCCGTGAATTCGACCTGCTGACCTTCCTGGCCGAGAATCCGAACCATGTCTTCACCAAGGAAGAGCTGTTCCGTAAGATCTGGGATATGGATTCCGTGGGTGATATCGCGACGGTGACCGTGCATATCAAGAAAATCCGGGAGAAGATTGAGGTGAACTCGGCGAAGCCGCAATACATTGAGACTATATGGGGCGTGGGGTATCGGTTTAAGGTTTAACAGAACGTGCCCCATATAGTCCTGCTCCGCAGGAATAAAGTGCTACGTGCACGGCGATGGGGCGTGGGTACAGATTTAAGGTGTAACAAGAAAAAAAGGAGCTGCTGCGCAGCTCCTTTTTGTGTGCTTAGAATCTATCAATGCAGCTCCCCGTTCCGATACCGGGTCAGCAGTGCCTGGATTCTGTCGTAGGGATCCAGAAGGTCACTGATGGATACGTCATGGTTCAGGGTGTCGATGAGCAGGGCAATGTACTTGCTCATGTCGCAGTTTACATAATATGGACGACTTAAAAGCTCCGGAGTCTGGTAGATCAGGTTCGTGGAGAAGAGCTTCGTCATGAGACCTTCCTCGTAAGCCTTGTCGAATTCCGCCAGACCGTTGGTGAACAGGGCGAAGGTGCAGAAGACGAAGATGCGGTTCGCGCCGCGGCTCTTCAGTTCACTCATAACCTCGATCATGCTCTCACCGGAGGAAATCATGTCATCCACGACGATCATGTCCTTGCCCTTGATGTCGGAACCCAGGAATTCATGAGCTACGATGGGGTTGCGGCCGTCTACGATGCGGGTATAATCCCGGCGCTTGTAGAACATACCCATGTCGAGACCCAGCACATTGGCCAGATAGACAGCGCGGGACATACCGCCCTCATCCGGGCTGATGACCAGCATATGGTCGCTGTCGATCTTAAGATCCGGCGTGCTGTTCAGAAGTCCCTTGACCAGCTGGTAAGCCGGTGTCACAGTCTCAAAGCCGTGGAGCGGGATCGCATTCTGCACGCGGGGATCATGTGCCTCGAAGGTAATGATGTTCTCGACACCCATGGCGATCAGCTCCTGCAGAGCCAGTGCGCAGTCCAGAGATTCCCGGGCATTGCGCTTATGCTGGCGGCTCTCATAGAGGTAAGGCATAATGACGGTGATACGGCGGGCTTTTCCGCCGATAGCCGCGATGACACGCTTCAGATCCTGGAAGTGGTCGTCCGGTGACATATGATTCGTGTAATGGTATAAGTTATAGGTCAGACTGTAATTACATACATCTACCATCAGGTAGAGATCGTTTCCGCGGACGGAAGCCTTGATGGCTCCCTTACCCTCGCCGGAACCAAACCGGGGTGTGTAGGCCTTGATAAGATAGGAGTCACGCTCATAGCCGGTGAAGGCGATGTTGGACTTGTGCTCCATGTCATTGCTGTGACGCCACTCGACGAGATAGTCATTGACTTTTTTGCCGAGCTCCTCACAGCTCTTTAAGGGGATCAGGCCCAGAGACCCGACGGGAATCGTTTCAAGAACACGCTGGCTGCGCTGCAATAGCATAATGGTTACCTCCGTAGATTATGAGTTCGTGTTATGTAACTTTTTTTTAATTCGAATGTCGCTGCCGGGCAGCTGCCGGATGGTATAGCTGCTGATGATGCGCGACAGTGTGCGCTCGGAGTAGATGCTGCGGAGCGCTTCCATATCCAGATTCGAAGAAATCAGCGTGGATTTCTTTCGAAGAATCCGTTCATTGATGCACAGGAAAAACTGCGATACGGTAAAGGAATTGGACAGCTCGGTTCCCAGATCGTCGATGATCAGAAGATCGCAGTCGAAGAGATAGGGATAGGTCTGCCTGTAGGTCTGTGCGTCCCGTTCGCCTCCGAAAGCGGCCTTCGACAGCAGGTCGAAGAGCTGGAAGGCGGTCAGATAGACCACGGAATGGCAGCTGTCCATCAGCTCCTTTGCGATACAGTTGGATAAGAAGGTCTTGCCTGTACCGACGGCTCCCAGGAGGAGCAGGTTCTGGAACTGCGTATCAAAGTTCTCGATAAAGAGCCGGGCTTCCGCCACCGTGCGGCGCATGGAATCCCTGTCATCGCCATCATACCAGTTATAGGAGAAGGTGTCAAAGTTTTCCTGCTTTAAAACCTCATTTAAATTGGACTGATGATATAAGAGATCGATCTCTGCCTGCAAAAAGCAGTGACACTTGTCAGTACCGATATAGCCGGTGTCCTGACAGTCCGGGCAGATATAGAGGGGCTTCAGGGAATCCGGGGTCAGTCCGTGGGAGGCAAGCAGGGTGCCTCGCTGCTCCTGAAGGCTCTTAAGACGGCTCTTAAGCTCCGCACGTCCTGCCGGGTTCTCCTCTACTGCAGAGCGCACCAGAGCGGCCTGACAGGCCGTAATAGAGGCGTCTAAGGGGGCGAGCTCCGGGACATCCCTTTGTATCTGATCCATGCGCTCCTCATATTCCTGGCGGCTCTTCGACTGTCTCGCTGCATATATGCGCATAATGGAATCGTATTGGCTATTCATAAGAGACATAAGGCGTCCTCCGGTTATTGGTTAATGAGCTGCTTTTCCAGCTCCTTGAAATCGTAGTCACGTTCCTGAAAATTGTGGAAGCGGTTCGGCGTCGAAGTCTGCCGTCGGGGCGCCGCAGAAGGGGTCTCCTCTTTGGCCTTCCGGGCACTTCGCTCCTGGTCGGCGCTCTGAATATCGCCTAAGGACTTCACACCCTGCTTCTTCCAGGAGGTCAGAATCTTATCCGTATAGGGAAAGCTGGGCTGATGGATGGCTGCCATGGTGCGATTGCAGGCTGCGGAAATGATTTCGATAGAAAAACCGTAGTCCTTGAGCCATTTATCCATACTTTCGATCTCCGCATCGACGGGATTGCGACCGGTGATGCCGAAGGCCTTCAGGATCTTATAATAAGCCCGGTTATAGATCGTCACCTGTTCCTTGGCCTGGGTTACGGTGGTGCAGCCCGCCTGATGCCAGGCACGAGCTGTTGCTTCTATATAATGAATGCTTTTGTGTCCGCCGGATACGGAATACTCCACGAGATATTCGATCAGGGACGGACTGAAGCCGAGAACATCGTGCAGCTCGAGAATCCTGCTGACCTCGGTGGAGCTTAAGGGCTTGCCCAGGTACTGCTCGCAGATGAAGAGGAGCTGCTGCGCCTCGTCCGGCGTCAGGGGATCCTTCGGTGGTGTGGCGGAGACAGAAGCAACGGCGCTCCTTGTGGTCGCGGTCATTCGGCCGGCGGCAGCTGCAGCCTGCGAAGTCACAGCGGCCTGTGCCACCGCCTCCGATGCGTCGTCTTCCGGCTCATTCACGATCTGAATACCTGTCAGATTCTGGGAATTATCATACTGGAGCTTCAGAAGCTTCATCCGCTCCCAGTACTGCAGCGCCCTGCGCACATCGCTCTCGGTGTTCTCGAATTTATTCGCAATAAGCTCGATGGACAGCTCCTGGGTGTCGGACTTGAGACAGCGCAGAAGATACAGATAGATTTTCACATATTCGCCGTTGGCTTCCGGCATATAGTTGTCCAGAAAAAGATTCGGCACCAGGGTATGTCCGTGGTCGCCGTCCCCGTGTAAAATAAATCCGCTCATACTGCACTCCTGAATCATGTTCATACGGAGCTAGACAT
>CAVKIR010000041.1:0-8763 GCA_963656395.1 Prevotella sp. CAG:279 | reverse complement strand
GAGGGCGTATGAACATGATTTGGGAGTGCAAAATCCCATCGGCGAAGCCGATTCGCATGGATTTTGCATTTCGTAACTGCAAAGTTACGGAAAGGAACGGATATGGGATTTTCAACCAGCAGATGTGATGAATTTGTGGAAGTACTGGCTTCCAAGGCACCGGTTCCGGGCGGCGGCGGCGCCTCCGCACTGGTAGGCGCAGTGGGCATGGCTCTCGGCAATATGGTAGGCAGCCTGACCGTCGGTAAGAAAAAGTATGCAGATGTAGAGGAAGAGATGTATGCCCTGAAGGAGAAGGCGACGGCACTTCAGAAGGATTTCCTTCGTCTCATCGAGCGGGACGCAGAAGTATTCGAGCCCCTGGCAAAGGCCTACGGCATGCCCCGGGAGACCGAGGAGGAGAAGGCAGAGAAGGCTCGGGTTATGGCCATCGTGCTGAAGGATGCCTGCTCCGTGCCGATGGAGATCATGGAAAAGTGCTGCGAGGCACTGGATCTCATCACAGAGTTTGCAGCGAAGGGCTCCGCCCTGGCCATCAGCGATGCTGGTGTAGGTGCAGCCTTCTGTAAGGCAGCACTGGAGGGCGCTTCCCTGAACGTCTTCATCAATACCAAGTCCATGGCAGATAAGGCCTATGCAGCAGAGCTGAATGCCAAGGCCGATGCTATGCTGGAGAAGTATACAAAGATCGCTGATGATATTTTCGCAGGCGTCAACGCCAGACTGAGACCGCAGGAATAAGAGCGCAGGATCGAGATAAAAGGAAAGGAAGGAAATATACAAATGGCAAAGCAGTTATTGGGAAAAGAAGTAACCGCAGCATTAAATGAGCGCATCAAGGCAGATGTAGTGGCGCTGAAGGAGAGGGGCATCAACCCGACGCTCGGTATCATCCGTGTCGGCGAGAACGAGAGCGACATCTCCTACGAGAGAGGCGCGACAAAGCGCTGTGAGACACTGGGCGTAGCCTGCGAGAAGATTCTGCTTCCGGCAGACGCGACCCAGGAGCAGGTTCTTGCAGCCGTAGACAAGGTAAATAAGGACGATCATATCCACGGCGTCCTGCTGTTCCGTCCGCTTCCGAAGCACCTGAATCAGACCGAGATCGAGAACGCTCTGGATCCGGCGAAGGATGTAGACTGCATGACCGACGGATCCATGTCCGGCGTATTTACCGGCAAGGCGGTAGGCTTCCCGCCCTGCACACCTCAGGCATGTATGGAGATCCTCGATCACTACGGCATCGACTGTACCGGCAAGAAGGCCGTGGTCATCGGACGTTCCCTGGTAGTCGGCAAGCCGGCTGCCATGATGCTCATCAAGAAGAATGCGACCGTAACCGTATGCCATACGAAGACCGTCGATATGCCCAGCGTAGCGCGTGAGGCTGATATCCTCATCGTAGCAGCAGGCCGCGCCGGCGTGGTGACCAAGGACTATGTCGCTCCGGGTCAGACCGTCATCGATGTCGGCATCAATGTAAATGCAGAGGGCAAGCTTTGCGGCGACGTGGCTTATGCAGAGGTAGAGCCCATCGTAGATGCCATTACACCGGTACCGGGCGGCGTAGGAAGTGTAACGACTTCCGTGCTGGTAGGCCATGTGGTAGAGGCAGCCAAGAGAAAATACAACTAGGCATTGACTTTTACGCCTCCTTTTCGTACACTGTGTAGGAAGAGGAGGCGTTTTTTCTATGAAGCTGAGCACCGCCATTCTGGCAGATAAATTAAAATCCAGGTTCAGCCTGCAGAATAAGAAGGCTCTGTCGGATGAGCTGCATCTGGAGCAGGTCCTATTCTATGACGGAAGTGACGAGATGCTGCCGGACAAGATCTATATCTACAGCCAGAAGCCGGGCAGCGATCCGATGCTGGTGGTGCCAAGAGAGGCAGTTCTCTTCTGTATAGGCAAGGTGCCGACCCGGAATACGGAGCAGGACGGTCAGGTCTTTCAGGTCATCGATGAGACCTCGCCCTATGTACTTTTTAATGAGATTCAGCGGATCTTCGACTATTATGACCGGTGGGAGCAGCGCCTGCGGGAGCTGGTAAGGACGGCGGGCAGCATCCGGGAGCTTCTGGATGAGAGCTTTCGGATCTTTCTGAATCCGCTCATCGTGAGCTCGGCCGATTACTTCGTCATCGGTTATTCCAGCGTCATCGATACCAGGGAGGAGCTTGCAAGCCTGGTCGATCTCGATTCCGTCATCCATTCAAGTGACGAGTATCAGAACGGCAGACGCATCCTGAATCAGCGCAAAAAGCGTGGTGTCTACTTCCTGCCGGAGTACATCACCGGCGCCAGGACCCTTCGCGTGAATCTCTTCGAGAACGACCAGTACATCTACCAGATCATGATGGTGGAGAGCTTAAGCCGCTTCAAGTCCTACGACGGGGCATTGCTGGAGTATCTCTCCGTCTATATCCAGGCCGCACTTTCCCGCCTCATCGATTCCCGCGTCGAGATCGGCCATCGGCTGGATCGCATCCTGTCGGACATCCTGTCGAATCCGGGACGAGATAACAAGAGCGCAGAGAAGTGGTTTTCCGACCTTGGATGGCTGGCGACCCATCGGTACTTCTGCATCAGCCTGAAGGTGAATTCCCTGGATTGGGCCAATATGACGGTCAGCTTCATCTGCAAGCATATGGAAGGCATGCTGGGAAAATCCGGAAGCTGCGCCTTCCGGTATAAGAATAATATCGCGATCTTCGCCAATCTGACCCTGATGGAGACCGATATCGAGGAAATCCTCGGGAAAATGGTGAATTTCCTGAAGGACACCTTTCTGAAGGCAGGTGTCAGCAATGCATTCACCGGCTTTGAGGAGCTGGCGGATTCCTATCTCCAGGCCGAGAAAGCTCTGGATGTGGGCAGCCGGAAAAAGCCTTATCGCTGGATCTATCGCTTTGACGAGATGGCCCTGGATTACATGCTGGAGCGAAGCTCCTCGGAGCTTCCGGTGAAGCTCATCTGCTCCGATAAGGTTCTGGAGCTGAAGGCCTACGACGAGGCGCATCACACGGATTATTATCATACATTGAAGACCTATGTGGAGAACCAGCAAAATGCAGTCCAGACCGCGAAAAAGCTTTTCATCCACCGCAGCACCTTTCTCTATCGGATGGAAAAGATCGAGGAGCTGACAAAGCTCGATCTGCGGGATTATGATACCCTGCTCTATGTCATGATGACCTTCCGGATACTGGAGCAGGAGGAGGCGTAAGAGCCCAAAGTGCTGCGAAAAGGACAGTGTTTATTATAAGCAGACAGGACGTACATCGATTAGAATAAGTTATAAGCGGTTTTGGATCCACCCTTGCAATTCAAAAAACCATGGTTTATACTTCATTACGTATGTGAAATAAAATGTCAGACGGCATTTCTGCCGAATTATCTATAAACCAGCTACAGGACGGAGGTATCCCATGCATCAGGAACAAATCCATGAACAATATGAAGAAGACGAAAAGCTCCGCGAAGAATGCGGCGTATTCGGAATCTACGATTTCGACGGCAACGACGTCGCTTCTACGATTTATTACGGTTTATTTGCCCTGCAGCACAGAGGCCAGGAGAGCTGCGGCATCGCGGTAAGCGATACGAACGGCCCGAAGGGCGTCGTGAAGAGCCATAAGGGCATGGGTCTGGTCAATGAAGTATTCGGACCGGATCAGCTCAGTGCCCTGAAGGGAGATATCGGCGTCGGCCATACCCGTTATTCTACGGCAGGCAGCAGCACCCGGGAGAATGCCCAGCCTCTGGTACTGAACTACGTAAAAGGAACCTTAGGCCTGGCGCATAACGGCAACCTGGTCAATGCGCCGGAGTTAAGAAGAGAGCTGGAATACACCGGAGCGATCTTCCAGACGACGATCGACTCAGAGGTCATCGCCTACCATATCGCGAGAGAGCGCATCCATACGCACAGTGTCGAGGAGGCCTTATCAAGAGCCATGGATAAGATCAAGGGAGCCTATTCTCTGATCGTCATGTCGCCTAGAAAGCTCATCGGAGCGCGAGATCCCTATGGCTTTCGTCCCCTGTGTATCGGCAAGCGTGACAATGCCTATATCCTCGCCAGTGAGACCTGCGCCCTGGACACCATCGGCGCGACCTTCGTGCGGGACGTAGAGCCCGGCGAGATCGTGACGATCACACCGCAAAAGGGCATCGAATCCGATAAGAGCCATTGCCTGCCAAAGGATCGGGAGGCGCGCTGCATCTTCGAATATATCTATTTTGCCCGCCCGGACAGCCACTTCGACGGCGTGGGTGTCTATGAGGCACGCATTCGCTCCGGCCGCTTCCTGGCGATGGACAGCCCGGTGGAGGCCGACCTGGTGGTCGGTGTACCGGAATCCGGCAATGCGGCAGCCCTCGGCTATTCTCTGGAGTCCGGCATCCCTTACGGTACCGCCTTTGTGAAAAATGGTTACGTAGGCCGTACCTTTATCAAGCCGGGACAGAGCAGCCGGGAATCCAGCGTGCGCGTGAAGCTGAACGTTCTGCGGGAGGCCGTGAACGGAAAGCGCGTCATCATGATCGACGACTCCATCGTCCGCGGCACCACCAGCGACCGCATCGTGAAGATGCTGCGGGAGGCCGGAGCCAAGGAGGTACATATGCGGGTCAGCTCCCCGCCCTTCCTGCATCCCTGCTACTTCGGTACAGATGTGCCGGCGGAGGATCAGCTGATTGCCCACGATCGCACCATCGAGGAGATTCGGCAGGTCATTGGAGCCGATTCCCTGGCTTATCTTCGCACCGAGCGCCTCGGCGAAATGATCGGCGGTATGGGACATTGCACCGCCTGCTTTACCGGTGACTATCCGATTGCGCCGCCCACCGAGGACATCCGGGGCAGCTTTGAAAAATGATTTGAGATACGATAGGAGAGGAGAACCATATGAGTACAGATAGATACGTAAGTCCTTTATCCGAGCGCTACGCCAGCAAGGAGATGCAGTATATCTTTTCCCCGGACAAGAAGTTCCGCACCTGGAGAAGACTGTGGATCGCCCTGGCTGAGACAGAGAAGGAGCTGGGACTTTCCATCACCCAGGAGCAGATCGACGAGCTGAAGGCACATCAGGACGACATCAATTACGATGTAGCCAGGGCTCGTGAAAAAGAAGTGCGCCACGACGTCATGTCCCATGTCTATGCTTACGGCTGTCAGTGCCCGAAGGCAAAGGGCATCATCCATCTGGGCGCCACCTCCTGCTACGTGGGAGATAATACCGACATCATCATCATGACCGAGGCTTTGAAGCTGGTGCATAAGAAGCTGGTCAATGTACTAAATGAGCTGGCGGCCTTCGCAGAGAAGTACAAGGATCTGCCGACCCTGGCCTTCACCCATTTCCAGCCGGCACAGCCGACGACGGTGGGCAAGAGAGCGACCCTGTGGATGCAGGAATTCTGCCTCGACCTGGAGGATCTGGAGTATGTGATCTCCACCATGAAGCTTCTGGGATCCAAGGGAACCACCGGCACCCAGGCCAGCTTCAAGGAGCTCTTCGAGGGCGACGAGGAGAAGCTGAACCGGATCGATCCGATGATCGCCGAGAAGATGGGCTTTAAGGAGTGCTATCCCGTATCCGGCCAGACCTATTCCCGGAAGGTGGACACCCGTGTCCTGAACGTGCTGGCAGGCATCGCGGCCAGCGCCCACAAGATGTCGAATGACATCCGCCTCCTGCAGCACCTGAAGGAGGTAGAGGAGCCCTTCGAGAAATCCCAGATCGGTTCCTCCGCTATGGCCTACAAGCGCAACCCCATGCGCAGCGAGCGTATCGCATCCCTGTCCCGCTACGTCATCGTGGATGCCCTGAATCCGGCCATCACCAGCGCCACCCAGTGGTTCGAGCGTACCCTGGACGATTCCGCGAACAAGCGTCTCTCCATTCCGGAGGGCTTCCTGGCCATCGACGGTATCCTGGATCTGAGCCTGAATGTGGTAGACGGCCTGGTGGTATATCCGAAGGTCATCCATAAGCATCTGATGGCAGAGCTTCCCTTCATGGCGACGGAGAACATCATGATGGATGCAGTCAAGGCCGGCGGCGACCGTCAGGAGCTCCACGAGCGCATCCGCGAGCTCTCCATGGAAGCAGGCAAGAATGTGAAGGTAGGCGGCGAGGAGAATAACCTCCTCGAGCTGATCGCTGCAGACCCGGCCTTCGGCCTTTCCCTGGAGGATCTGAAGAAGACCATGGATCCCTCCCGCTATGTGGGACGGGCACCGGAGCAGGTCGATGCCTTCCTTAGTCAGGTGGTAAAGCCGATTCTTGAGAAATACAGCGATCTCCTCGGAGAAAAAGCTGAAATTAATGTATAAAACCCTTGCAATTCGGGGAAAAGTATGCTACATTGTACTGGAGTAAATAGCGCGGCTGACAAAGAGTGAACGAAAGTTCACTCTTTGTTTTTGGTAACGATTCCGAGCAGTTACGGGAAAGGAAGACTATGACAAAGAGAGAAGAGTATGAACAGAAGACAGAGAAGCTTGTGGCACCCATCCTGGAGACCAACGGCTTCGAGCTGGTGGATGTAGAGTATGTAAAGGAAGCCGGAAGCTGGTATCTGCGGGCTTACATCGACAAGCCGGGCGGAATCACGGTAGACGACTGTGAGATCGTGAACCGGGAGCTGAGTGATCTGCTGGATCGCGATGACTTTATCGATGCTTCCTACATTCTGGAGGTCAGTTCCCCGGGACTGGGCCGTCCCCTGAAGAAGGAACGGGACTTCATTCGAAGTAAAGGCGAAGAAGTCGAGATCCGCACCTACCGCATGGTAGACAGACAGAAGGAATTCCGCGGAATCCTGAAGTCCTGGGATAAGGACACGGTAACCATTGAGACAGAAGACGGACAGGAGCAGGCCTTCGAAAGAGAGAACATCGCCCTGATTCGTCTGGCGTTCGATTTTTAATATAGGATAGGAAAAACTAGGAGGAAAGAAAAGAATGAACACAGAACTGCTGGAAGCTCTGGAGCTTTTGGAGAAAGAAAAGGATATCAGCAAGGAGACCATGCTGGAGGCCATCGAGAATTCTCTGTTGAAAGCCTGTGAGGCACATTTCGGAAAGGCAGACAACATCAAGGTCAACATCGACCCGGTGACCTGCCAGTTTTCCGTACTGGCGGAGAAGACCGTCGTGGAGGAGGTCGAGGATGAGGCCACCGAGATCAGCCTGGCGAACGCCAAGATGATCGACCCGAAGTATGAGCTGGGTGATATCGTCAATGTAGAAGTCAAGTCCAGAGAATTCGGCCGCATCGCCACACAGAATGCGAAGAACGTCATCCTGCAGAAGATTCGCGAGGAGGAGCGAAAAGTCCTCTTCAACCAGTATTACACGATGGAGAAGGAAGTCGTGACCGGTATCGTGCAGCGCTATCTGGGACGCAACGTCAGCGTGAACCTGGGCAAGGTAGACGCCATCCTGAATGAAAATGAGATGGTAAAGGGTGAGGTCTTCAAGCCCACCGAGCGCATCAAGGTCTATATCCTGGAGGTAAAGGATACCACGAAGGGACCGCGTATCCTCGTATCCCGCACCCATCCGGAGCTGGTGAAGCGCCTCTTCGAGTCCGAGGTGACCGAGGTACGGGACGGCACCGTAGAGATCAAGTGCATCGCCCGTGAGGCCGGATCCAGAACCAAGATCGCCGTATGGTCGAATGACCCGGATGTCGATCCCGTCGGCGCCTGCGTCGGCATGAACGGTGCCCGTGTGAATGCCATTGTCAGTGAGCTGCGCGGTGAGAAGATCGATATCATCACCTGGAACGAGAACCCGGCGCTCCTGATCGAGAATGCCTTAAGCCCTGCGAAGGTCATCGCCGTGCTTGCAGATCCGGAGGATAAGACAGCGAAGGTCGTAGTTCCGGATTATCAGCTCTCCTTGGCCATCGGTAAGGAAGGCCAGAATGCGAGACTGGCTGCAAGACTTACCGGCTTCAAGATCGACATCAAGAGCGAGACCCAGGCAAGAGAGATCGAGGGCTGGCTGGATGTAGACGAGGAGTACGAGGAGTACGAGGACTTCGAGGATTACAAGGAGGCGCAGGCTCTGGAGGAGGCAGAGGCAGCAGAGGCTGCTGAGGCTGCAGAAGCCGCTGAGACAGAGGCAGAGGAAGAGAGTCAGGATGAATAAGAAGGTACCGATGCGCCTGTGTGTCGGCTGTCAGGAGATGAAGAGCAAGAAGGAGATGCTTCGGGTTCTGAAGACAGCGGAGGATGAGATCGTACTGGATGCCACAGGACGAAAGAACGGCCGGGGAGCCTACCTCTGTTTTTCAAAGGAGTGCCTTGTGAAGGCACGAAAGAACAAGGGCCTGGAGCGTTCCCTGAAGATGAGCATTCCGTCTGCGGTCTATGACAGTCTGGAAAAGGAGATGGACGAGCTTGGCACAGAATAGATTATTATCGATGATAGGTCTGGCCCAGAAGGCGGGCAAGACCGCCAGCGGCGAATTCGCCACGGAGCATGCGGTCAAATCCGGAAAGGCCCGGCTTGTCATCGTGTCGGACGAATCATCCGAGAATACAAAGAAAAAGTTCCAAAATATGTGTGACTACTACGAAGTACCCGTGTATTTCTATGGTGGAAAGGAGGAGCTGGGTCACGCGATGGGCAAGGAATTCCGCGCGTCCCTGGCGATTCTGGATGAGGGACTTGCAAAGAGCATAGAAAAAAGTTTGGTTACAGTGTCAAAAGTCTGAGTCCACGACATGCTTGCATGTCGGTGG
>CAVKIR010000040.1:0-8873 GCA_963656395.1 Prevotella sp. CAG:279 | reverse complement strand
CACGGAACAATTCGTGTAACCAAAAGTTCGGGTGTTTTGACACCCGAACCAACTTAAAAAAATCAGGAGGATATTTGAATATGAAAGACAAAGTCGTACTTGCCTATTCCGGCGGACTGGATACCACCGCGATTATTCCGTGGCTGAAGGAGCATTTTGATTACGATGTAGTATGCTGCTGTATCGACTGCGGCCAGGGAAATGAGCTGGACGGACTGGACGAGCGTGCGAAGCTCTCCGGCGCTTCCAAGCTGTATATCGAGGATCTGGTAGACGATTTCGCTGAAAATTATATCATGCCCTGCGTAAAGGCTGACGCAGTCTATGAGAACAAGTACCTGCTGGGTACCTCTATGGCACGTCCGGCCATCGCCAAGAAGCTGGTGGAGATCGCGAGAAAAGAGAACGCGGTTGCTATCTGCCACGGTGCGACCGGTAAGGGCAATGACCAGATTCGTTTCGAGCTGGGCATCAAGGCTCTGGCTCCGGATCTGAAGATCATCGCTCCCTGGAGAATGACCGATATCTGGACGATGCAGTCCCGTGAGGACGAGATCGCTTACTGCGAGAAGCACGGCATCCATCTTCCCTTCTCTACCGATTCCAGCTACAGCCGTGACCGGAACCTGTGGCACATCAGCCATGAGGGACTGGAGCTCGAGGATCCGGCCAATGAGCCGAATTACGACCACCTGCTGGTTCTGGGCACTACCCCGGAGAAGGCTCCGGATGAACCGGAATATGTAACCATGACTTTTGAAAAGGGTGTTCCCACTTCTGTCAATGGCAAGCAGATGAAGGTAGCTGATGTCATCCGTACTCTGAACACCCTGGGCGGAAAGCACGGCATCGGTATCGTGGATATCGTAGAGAACCGTGTAGTCGGCATGAAGTCCCGCGGCGTATATGAGACGCCGGGCGGAACGATCCTGATGGAAGCACATCGTCAGCTGGAGGAGCTGGTTCTCGATCGCGCTACCATGGAGACCAAGAAGGACATGGCGAACAAGTTCTCCCAGATCGTATACGAAGGAAAATGGTTCACTCCCTTACGGGAAGCCATCCAGGCTTTCATGGAAGTTACCCAGGAGTACGTAACCGGCGAAGTAAAGTTCAAGCTCTACAAGGGCAACATCATCAAGGCCGGCACCACTTCTCCCTACTCCCTGTACAATGAGTCCCTGGCTTCCTTCACCACCGGTGACATGTATAATCACCACGACGCAGACGGATTCATCACCCTCTTCGGCCTTCCGCTGAAGGTTCGGGCTATGAAGCTGGCTGAGGTCGAGAAGAACAAGAATAACAACTAGATTTTACGCTAAAAGGAAAGGGCCTCCGCGTCGATGACGCGGAGGCTCTTTCTATTTCTGCTCCAGCCGATTCAGCACCAGCTGCGCACATAGTCCTGTGAAGGCTCCGGCTATGCAGCCGGCGGTCAGGAGAAAGGGGAGGTAGAAAAGCATTCCTTTCCCGGCTATGACCACTGCTACAAGCATCTGAGCCATGTTGTGAAGAACAGCTCCCAGTACACTGGCCAGCCAGATAGCGCGACCGCTGACGATATGGCGAAGAAGCAGCATGCCGAGAAGACACAGAAGACTTCCGGCCAAGCTGTAGAGAAAGGTCATCATGCTGCCGCCAAAGAGAGAACCTAAGAAAATGCGAACCAGCACCACCGGCAGCACCTCGCTCGCACGGTAGCGATAGACTGCGTAGACGGTCACGATGTTCGCCAGCCCCAGCTTTGCTCCCGGAATCGGAATGGGATTTGGAATCTGAAGCTCCACCACATATAAAATCAAAGCTGCCGCTGTCAAAAGCGCCAGCTCGGTGAGCTTTCCGGTTGTCATTCTTTTTTCAGGCAACTTGTTTTTTTTCATACAATCAACGTCTCTTTCCCTGTCCTAAAATATTAGTTGGCCACCGCGTCCAGCCCGGATGCACTCTCCCCGTCTGCATACTGAATACTCAGCCGGTTCGGCAGACATACGATGGGAGCAGCATCCAGCCAGTCCATGTGGACACAGATCTGGTCGGGACAGTCCGCCGCTTTTACGCGAATCCGGTGATCCCGGATCTCGATTTCATTCGTTCTGCCCTCATAGGTCACGGTAAAGGTCTGATCCTCCGCCTGTTCGAGATCCAGTGTATACAGAATCTCTCCATCCTGCAGAATCTCCACCTGACTGCTATGATGCCGGGTCAGGTTCCACATCATGCCGCCGATTCCCCAAAGAAAAAGCAGAATGCAGAGAGCTGCCAGGATATAGGTTACTTTTCTCTTCGGATCCTTTCGCATTCTCTCCTCCATATCAAAACACGTCCCTTTCCCACATGTTCTGGTTTTTCCCGAAGCTCTCTACCGCTCCACGATCTCCGGGTTCTGGGATGCATCCTGCAGCTCTATCTTATCACGCAGGCCTTCCGTCACATAGATTTGTCCGTCTGTGTCCACCAGAATCAGCTCAAATTCCTTTTCCTCATCGTTTCCATATTCCCGCCAGTACTCTTCCGCATCCGTCACACCCATGATGTAGAGCGAAGTGGACAGAGCGTCCGCCAGCATGCCATGCTCCGAAACCACGGTAACGGAAAGCAGGCCGGAATCTGCCGGGTAGCCGGTGCGAGGATCCAGGATATGGATATAGGTCTCCCCATTCTCCTCAAAATATCGCTCGTATCCGCCGGAGGTAATCACGGCCTGATTCTCCACCTTCAGCGCCAGCAGCACGTCCTCTGTCCCGCTTCCGGAGCCGGACGTGGTCTCCGGATTGCGAATTCCGATTTTCCAGGACGAACCATCAGGCTTTGTTCCCAGGGTCTCGATATTGCCGCCCAGGGACACCATACCCGAGGTCACGCCGTATGTTCGGTAGATCTCCATGACCCGGTCGGAGGCGTATCCCTTGGCGATACCGCCTAAGTCCACCTGCTGCCCCTCTCCCAGTGTCACCTGTGCACCCTCTATCTGCATCCGCGCAGCGTCCACCAACGAAAGCGTACCGGAGATTTCTTCCTGTGTCGGCACCCGATAATCGCCTGTCGGGAAGCCCCAGAGCTGCATCAGCGGATAGATGGTCACATCAAAAAGGCCACCGGTGGACTTCCGTATGCTTTCCGCTTCCTCCAGTATCTCCAAAGTATCCTCAGATACCAGAAAAGATCCCGCAGCATTCAGCTGCGAGATCTCACTGGATTCATTTCCTGTGGAAAGCAAAGCATCCAGCCGTTCGATTTCCTTCATGGCTGCGTCCACAGCCTCCTCCGCCTTCGATCCGTAAGCAGTAAAGCTCATGACCGTATCCATGGCGAAAAGCTGCCTGGTGCAGACCGTCTCTTTCGTATCTTTCCGGTACTGCAGGATGCAGCCCGCCACAAGCAAAAGAGACAGGGCTCCCAGAATGACTGACATGATTCGCTTCATGATCCTAACCTCAAAAAATTAGTTTAAAACATTTCAATAATCTTAACCGGGCACTTCTCTGCGCACTTGCCGCAGCCCACGCACTTGGTGTAATCGATGTGAGCCAGATTGCCGTCCACGGCGATGGCCTCGTGCTCGCACTGCTTTACGCAGACACCGCAGCCCAGGCAGCCTGCGCTGCAGGCCTTCTTTACAGCCGGTCCGCGATCGTGATTGGAGCAGCGAACCGATGCCTTTCGGTCTGCCGGTACCAGCTCAATAAGTCCCTTCGGACAGGCCTTGACACATTTGCCGCAGCCCGCACACTTCGCCTCGTCTACGATGGCTACTCCATCCTCTGTATGAAGAGCCCCGAACTTGCAGGCCTCCACGCAGGAGCCGAAGCCCAGACAGCCATAATCACATTCTCCGACTGAGATGCCGGACAGAACGGCCGCACGGCAGTCCCGGATACCTACGTAGTTGCAGCGTACCTGGGTCTTGTCACAGGTGCCTGCACATCGCACATAAGCCACCTTGCGGGCAGCTGCTTCTGCCTCCACGCCCATGATATCGCCGATCTTCTTTACGGCTTCCGCATTGCATACCGGACAGGCATTTACCGGAGCCTTGCCCTCCACGATGGCCGCTGCCACCGCATCGCAGCCTGCATAACCGCAGGCGCCGCAGTTATTGCCCGGCAGACTCTCTCTTACGAGACCGACGCGCTCGTCGGTCTCCACTGCGAACTTCTTACTGACTGCCACCAGAGCTACGCCGATCAGAAGTCCGATTACGCCTACTACCAATGTCGCTATAATAACTTCCTGCATATTCTCCTCCTTATGACAGCGCCAGACCGCCAAATCCCATGAATGCGATGGCCATAAGTGCCGCACAGATCAGCACGATGGGCGCACCCTTTATGGGAGCCGGCAGAGTCTCCTCATCGATACGGCTGCGGACACCGGCCAAAAGAACGATGGCGATGGTGTAGCCCACTGCAGTGCCGAAGCCTGCCAGTACACTCTCGATGAAATTATACTCATTCTGTACGTTGGTCAGGGCTACGCCCAGAACCGCACAGTTGGTGGTGATCAGCGGCAGGTAGATACCCAGTGCCTTGTAAAGAGGCGGAGAAGTCTTCTTTGTGAACATCTCTACCATCTGCACCAGAGCCGCGATGACCAGAATAAAGACGATGGTTTTCAGATAATCCAGATTCAGGGGCGTCAGCACATAGGTGTACAGAAGATTCGCCACCGCAGAGGCTACCGTGATAACGAAGATTACCGCAGCGCCCAGGCTGAAGGATGTCTTGATATATCTGGATACACCCAGGAAGGAACAGATTCCCAGGAACTGGCTCAATACTACGTTGTTAACCAGCGCCGTTGTAATGATAATCAGAATCAATGATTTCATTTATTTCTGCGCCTCCTTTCCTTCTTCGGACGCATGTGCGCAGGTTGCGCAGCATCCGTCACAGCCCTCCACCTTTGCATTGGCTTCGTTCTTGATCTTCAGCGCATTCATGATGATGACCAGAACAGCCAGAACCAGGAAGGCGCCCGGAGCCTTGACAAAGATGGCGATGGGCTTATAGGCCGACGGCATGACTTCCATTCCGAACACGGTACCGGAGCCGATCAGCTCCCGGATAAAACCGATGACAGAAAGGGAAATCGTAAAACCCAGGCCCATGCCCAGTCCGTCCATGGCGGACAGAAGGGGCGGATTCTTGGAGGCATAAGCCTCCGCACGTCCCAGGATAATACAGTTTACAACGATAAGGGGAATGTAGATTCCCAGTGCATCATAGATGGAGGGTACATAGGCCTCCATCAGGAGCTCTACCACCGTAACCAGAGAAGCTACGATGACGATATAAGCCGGCAAGCGGACATCGTCCGGGATCACCTTCCGCAGTGCGGAGATGACCAGATTCGACATCACCAGAACCACCAGCGTGGATACGCCCATTCCGAATCCGTTCATGCAGGAGGTGGTAACCGCCAGAGTGGGGCACATGCCGAGCATCAGAACCAGAGCGGGATTTTCTTTTATCACACCATTATAGATGCGTTCTGTACAAGGTTTCATCGCTTAATTCCCTCCCTGTATATCATTTTGAAAGAAGTCTACCGCAGCGTTCACCGCATTTACCACCGCACTGGAGGAAATGGTCGCACCGGAGACACCGTTGATCTCGCCGGGTGCTGAAGCTCCGCCGGACTTGAACAGGGTGAACTTGTCAGCCTTCACACCGTTGAACTGGCTCTTGAAGGCGTCCTCGCCTACCAGAGAACCAAGACCTGCGGTCTCATTCAGTACTGTGAAGGAGATACCGGTCACGGTGCCGTCTGCTGCGATACCTACCGACATGGTGATCTCACCCTCCATACCATCGCCGCTGGTAGCGCTGATGACATAGCCTGCCACATTGCCGGAGGCGTCTTTTCCTACGATGACTTCATTGATATAAGACTTTCCGAAATCTGTGCCGTATACCTCTCCGTTCAGAGCCTCGACCTTCGCGCTCAGAGCCTCATCATAGCCAAACTCTGTCGCATCCGGGCAAACCTCCTGGTAGGAAGCGGCTTTTTCTGCCAGCTTCTGCTCGGCAATCTTGCCCTCCGTCAGCTTGTATACACCGCTTAAGGCCACGCCCGCGACCAGGGTAATCACGCAGAGGGCGATGGCTGCGCCTGGAATCTTCTTTCCGCCTTCCTTCTTCTTTCGATAACCGAAGGGAACCGGAATGGTGACCTCATCGATGAGCGGAACGAACATATTGCTGATGATAATGGCATAGCTTACGGAGTCTGCAGCGGTTCCGAATACACGGAACAGTGCTGCCAGAATGCCGAGAATCACGCCGTAAAGCAGCTGTCCGCCGGAAGCTAAGGGGCTGGTAACCGGGTCGGTGGCCATGAAGAAGGCTCCCATCACGATACCGCCGCCTGCGAGCTGCAGAAGCAGGTACTGGATATCAAAGCCGTGACCGCCGAACAGAGCGATAAATGCGGTAAAGGATACCAGTACGGATACCGGAATCTCCCAGGTGATACCGCCTACGATCAGAAGATAAATGCCGCCAAGCAGCAGAGCTGCCGCAGAGCAGCCGATGACACCGCTGCCAAGACCGGTGATGGCATGCGCCAGATTCATGGCCTGGCTGGTCGCCGTATCTGCCAGCGGAGTCGCTGTGCTGACACCGTCTACACTGTAGGTGGACATAGCGCTGGCAAAGGAGATCAGCAGGAAGCAGCGGCCGGAAAGGGCCGGGTTCATAAAGTTGTGTCCCAGACCGCCGAAGCAGCATTTCGTTACCAGAATTGCAAACAGGCTGCCCAGAACCGGAAGGTAAAGCGGTGCTCCCGCCGGCAGGCAAAGTGCCAGAAGAAGTCCGGTCACGATGGCACTTCCGTCCTTGATCGTATTCGGTCTTCCGGTGATATAATCAAAGATAAACTCTGTCAGAACCGCGGTCAGCACGGACGCCGCGATTACCGCGAAGGCAGACAGGCCAAAGTGATACACGCCCATAAAGGTGGCCGGCATCAGCGCCAGAATCACGTCATACATAACTCCGGCCGTGGTCAGACGGCTCCGCACATGGGGGCTGGAGGATACATTCATCAATTTACTCATTTCTTCGCACCTCCCTGCTGTGCCTGCGCGGCTCTCTTTCTCGCCATAATCTCTGCCTTGGTCTCCTTAAAGGTCTGCATCAGGGGACGCTTGGCCGGACAGATGTAGGTACAGGATCCGCAGGCAATGCACTCCAGACCGTACAGCTTCTTTTCATACCGGACATAGCGCTTTCTCTTGGCTGCATCCATCATTTCCTGGGGAGATAAGCCCAGAGGACAGACTCTCATGCAGCGTCCGCAGCGCAGGCAGTCGGTCGCCTGTTCCTCCGCCTTTGCCACCGGGTCCTCGCCCAGTACCGTCAGCGCGTTATTATTTTTGCAAATCGGCACATGCAGATCTGCCAGCGCCATTCCCATCATAGGACCGCCGCTCAGATACTTTTCAGCCTCTTTTCCGTCCTGAATGCCGCCTGCAGCCTCCAGAACCTCAGCCATATCGGTTCCGATTTTCACAATCAGGTTACAGGGCTCCTTAACCACATCACCGGATACGGTAAAGCCGCGCTCCATCAGCGGTGTGGACTTGCATACTGCCTGGTAGATGGCATAAATGGTCGCCACATTGTCCACCACACAGCCTGCATCTGCCGGGAGCATACCCAGCTTCAGGTCGATACCGGCGATCACCTGGATGATGGAACGCTCGCCGCCCTGGGGGTACTTGCATTTTGCCGCATGAACCTTCAGCTTTTCATCGCCCGCACAGGCCTTTTCCATGGCAGCAATGGCTTCCGGCTTGTTCTCCTCGATCAGGAAGACGCCCTCCGCAGCCGGGAACAGCTTCAGCAGAATTCTCATTCCCTCTGCCAGCTCCATGCTCTTTGTACGCATCAGCTGGTCGTCGCAGGTGATATAGGGTTCACACTCCGCACCGTTGGCAATGACATAGCGGATCTCATCCGCATTCTTCGGAGCAAGCTTTACATGTACCGGGAAACCGGCTCCGCCCATGCCTACGATACCTGCTTTTTGTATACTTCCGAGAATCTCTTCTTTGCCAAGCGTCTTGTAGTCGCGCTCGACACCGATGCCCTCTTCCAATGTATACTGTCCGTCATTCTCGATTACTACAGACAGTACCTTCGCACCGGATGCTGTTCTTCTGTTCTCTACAGCCTTCACGGTTCCGGAGCAGGAGCTGATGATATTGGCGGATACAAATCCGTCCGCTTCACCGATGACCTGACCGGCCAGGACTGTATCGCCCTTCTTTACCAGGGGCTTTGCCGGCTTTCCGATATGCTGACTCATCGGAAATACCAGTTCTCCCTGGGGTAAGAAAGTGCGATAAGCCGCGTCCTTGGCGTACCGCTTTCCGTCATCCGGATGTACGCCGCCCTTAAACGTCTTCTTGAACATAAGCACTTTTTCCTCTTTTCTTCCTTTATGCCTTAGCGGCAACCAGTTTCGCAGCGTGACGTCCGAATGTCATGGTACGTCCGCATGCAAGCCCTGTAAACAGGTTTGGGTATGTGGTGGCAAACATGCCGCCGGAGCAGTCGCCGGTCGCATACAGACCCTCGATGGGTTCTCCGTTGGTATCCAGCACCTGCATGTCTGTATTGATACGGCAGCCGTTCAGTGTGGTCAGATGCCATGCACCGGTACGGATTCCGTAGAAGGGAGCGGTGTCGACCGGGGTCAGACGATGCTTTTCTTTGCCATAATCCTCGTCCACGCCTGCTGCGCACAGCTCATTGTAGCGCTCTACGGTCGCCACAAAATTATCCACCGGAATGTTCAGCTTCTCAGCCAGCTCCTCCAGGGTATCGGCCTTCTGCAGATAGCCTGCCTCAATCAGCTCCTCATTT
>CAVKIR010000039.1:0-8885 GCA_963656395.1 Prevotella sp. CAG:279 | reverse complement strand
GAGGAATACATGGAGTGCAAGAGCCGCCTGTTCCGCCAGTGTGATCTGGGGCTGGTCAATGCGGATGACGCCCACTGCGACGATATCCTGAAAGGCCACACCTGCAGGGTGGAGACCTACGGCTTCTCCGAGAAGGCTGATTTCCGGGCTGCTGATCTCAAGCTGGTGAACCGTCCGGGCTTCCTGGGCGTAGACTATCACGTATCCGGTCTCATGGATTTCGATGTGGAAATCGATATGCCGGGCCGCTTCAGTGTATACAATTCTCTGGTAGCCATCGCAGTCTGCCATGAATTTGGCGTGTCAAAGGAGGATATGCTGGCAGCGCTGGAGGTCGTACAGACCAAGGGACGTATCGAGAAGGTAAAGGTCTCCGACGACTTCACCTTGCTGATCGACTATGCCCACAATGCCATGAGTCTGGAAAGTCTTCTGACTACCTTGAAGGAATACCACCCCAAGCGTCTGGTGTGCCTCTTTGGCTGCGGCGGCAATCGCTCGAAGCTGCGCCGCTATGAGATGGGCGAGGTCTCCGGTAACCTGGCGGATCTGACCGTCATCACCTCGGATAATCCCCGCTTCGAGGAGCCACAGGCCATCATCGATGACATCAAGGTCGGCATCGGCAAAACCAGCGGAAACTACGTGGAAATCATCGACCGGAAGGAGGCCATCCGCTACGTCATCGAGAACGGTCAGCCCGGCGATGTCATCGTCCTGGCCGGTAAGGGCCATGAGGACTATCAGGAGGTCTGCGGCGTCAAGCATCCCATGGATGAGCGGGTGCTCATCGCAGAGGTTCTGGAGGAGTTAGGTAGAAAGTGAAATTTGCCAATATCATCGTCGATATCTCCCTGGAGAAGCTGGATCGGACCTTCCAGTACCGGATTCCCGAAGAGCTGATAGATGTCTTAAAGGAAGGCATGCAGGTGCAGGTTCCCTTCGGAAATGGGGGACGGACTCTGACGGGCTACGTATTGGAGCTGACCGACACCTGCGAGTGGGACGAGAAGAAGCTAAAGCCGATTCTCGGACTGACCAAAAAGAGCATTCCTCTGGAGGGTCAGCTCATCGCCCTGGCAGCCTGGATGCGCCGCACCTACGGTTCCACCATGAACCAGGCTCTGAAGACGGTTCTTCCGGTGAAAAAAAGCGTACAGGAAAAAATTTCCAGAAAAATGCGGCTGGCAGTGCCCGCAGAAGAGGCCGAGGCAGCCCTGGCGGAGATGGAGCGAAAGCACCAGAGTGCCAGGGCTCGGGTTCTGAAAGCCCTGCTGGAGCAGCCGGATGAACAGGCAGGTCTGGACTACGCGGCAGCCCAGAAGGAGCTGGGGCTGACTGCCGCCATTGCCCGGAAGCTCGTCGAGCTTGGCCTCATTCGGATCGAGGCTGATACCATTTTCCGCAACCCGATCCAACCGTCGGAGGTACAGGCTCACCCATTCACCCTCTACCCGGCTCAGCAGGCCATCGTGGACGATGTGGCGGCGCGCGCAGCAGCAGGCGACCTAAGACCTTCCCTGCTTCACGGCGTCACCGGCAGCGGTAAGACGGAGGTCTACATGGAGCTCATCGCAGCGGCGCTGGAGCAGGGGAAGGAGGCCATCGTGCTGATTCCCGAGATCGCTCTGACCTTCCAGACCGTGCTTCGGTTCTACCGGCGCTTCGGCGATCAGGTGTCCATCATTCATTCGAAGCTGTCCGCCGGGGAGCGCTGTGACCAGTTCGAGCGGGCCAGACGGGGCGAGGTAAAGGTCATGATTGGCCCCCGTTCCGCCTTATTTACACCATTTTCCCATCTGGGCATCATCGTCATCGACGAGGAGCATGAGAGCAGCTACAAGAGCGAGAATGCGCCCCGCTACCACGCCCGGGAGACGGCCATCGAACGGGCCCGGATGTGCGGTGCCTTTGTGGTTCTGGGATCGGCTACGCCGTCGGTGGACTCCTATGAGCGGGCGAAGGAAGGCAGGTATCAGCTCTATGAGCTGCCCCTTCGTGTCGAGAACCGCGCCATGCCCGAGACAGAGGTGGTGGATCTGCGGGAAGAGCTTCGCATGGGCAATCGCTCCATCTTCAGTGCCCGCTTAAAGGAGCTCATAGAAGACCGCCTGCGAAAGGGCGAGCAGATTATGCTTTTTCTGAACCGCAGAGGCTATGCGGGCTTTGTTTCTTGCAGGTCCTGCGGACATGTGATAAAATGTCCCCATTGCGATGTGTCCCTATCCCTGCATAACGGCGGCCGGATGGTCTGCCACTACTGCGGCTATCAGATGCAGGCACCGAAGAAATGTCCCTCCTGCGGATCGGCCTATATCGGAGCCTTCCGGGCGGGTACCCAGCAGGTGGCGGAGGCAGCCGCGAAGGCATTTCCGGGGGCAAGAATTCTAAGGATGGATTTCGATACCACCCGCCGGAAGGGCGGCCACGAGCAGATATTGGAAGCATTTTCCAAAAAGCAGGCCGATATTCTGGTCGGCACCCAGATGATCGTGAAGGGACATGATTTCCCGGGCGTGACGCTGGTGGGCGTGCTGGCGGCGGATCTCTCCCTGCATGCAGGGGATTACCGGGCAGCGGAGCGCACCTTTCAGCTGCTGGTGCAGGCTGCTGGCCGGGCAGGCCGGGGCGATACCCCCGGAACGGCAGTGATTCAGACCTACAGCCCGGATCATTACAGCATCACGACTGCGGCGGCGCAGGATTACAAGGCATTTTTTGAAAAAGAGATGGCATTTCGGGAGATGATGCACTATCCCCCGGCGGCTCACCTGATGGCGGTTTATCTCATGTCGGAGGACGAGGAAGCCCTGAACCGGGGTGCGAAGCGATTGCGCGAGCTGGCCGCGTCCCATACCCGGCAGGAAATCACCCTCATCGGCCCCTCGGACGCAGGACTGTCCAAGCTAAAGGATGTCTATCGCAAGGTTCTGTATCTGAAATGCACGGACATGGAATATTTGACAGAATGGAAGGAATGGCTGGAAGCAGAGCTTCCGAAGGAGAAGCAGCTTTCTGCCTTCTATATACAATTTGATATGGATCCCGTGAATCCCTTCTAGAGGAAATCACGGAGCGTGTTACTGTGAATGAAATGAATGGTAACGAGAAAGGAAGAAAAAAATGGCAATCAGAAATATCCGAACACTGGGAGATGACATTCTCCGCAAACACTGTCGTGAGGTAAAGGAGGTGACTCCGAAGCTTCAGGAGCTCATCGATGACATGTACGACACCATGTACGAGGCGCAGGGCGTAGGTCTGGCGGCTCCCCAGGTAGGTATCTTGAAGAGAATCGTGGTCATCGACACCGACGGAGAGCCTTATACGATGATCAATCCGAAGATTCTCGAGGTGTCGGGCGAGCAGGAGGGCAGCGAGGGCTGCTTAAGTGTCCCGGGCAAGGCCGGCCATGTAAAGCGCCCGAACTACGTAAAGGCGGAGGCCTACGATGAGAACATGGAGCGCTACGAGGTGGAGGCGGAAGGCCTGCTGGCCCGCGCTATCTGCCATGAGCTGGATCACCTGGACGGAAAGCTCTATGTGGATCTGGTGGAAGGCGAGCTCTACGATGTAGAGACAGGCGATGATGAGGAGTAAGGACATATGAAAATTATATTTATGGGAACCCCGGATTTCTCCGTGGGTACACTGGAGGCGCTGCTCGCGGCGGGACACGAGATTACCCTGGTGGTATCCCAGCCGGACAAGCCCAAGGGCAGAGGGCACGAGCTGCAGCCCACTCCGGTGAAGGAGGCGGCTTTCAGGCACGGCCTGCCGGTCTATCAGCCGCAGAAGGTGCGGGATCCGGAGGTGGTCGAGAAGCTGAGGGAGGTCGAGGCCGATGTCATCGTAGTCATCGCCTTCGGCCAGATCATCCCGAAATCTATTCTGGAAATGAAGCAGTACGGCTGCATCAACGTCCATGCCTCCCTGCTTCCCAAATACCGCGGTGCGGCTCCGATTCAGTGGGCGGTCATCGACGGCGAGAAGGAGAGCGGCGTGACCATCATGCAGATGGACGAAGGCCTGGATACCGGCGACATGCTCCTGAAGGAAAGCCTGGAGCTGCATCCGGATGAGACCGGCGGAAGCCTTTTTGACCGGTTAAGCGAGCTTGGCGCAAATCTCTGCGTGAAAGCGCTGGAGAAGATGGAAAAGGGCGAATTAAAGCCCGAAAAGCAGGGCGAAAGCCCGACTGCATACGCGCGGATGCTGACCAAGGACATGGGAAGCCTGGATTGGACCCAGAGTGCGGAAAAGCTGGAACGGCTGATCCGGGGGTTAAATCCGTGGCCCAGCGCCTATACGAGGCTTGGCGACAAGACCCTTAAGATCTGGTCTGCGCGTGTCTGTGAGAGGGCGGATAAAAATGCCGCCTGTGGGGAGATAACAAGTGTGACGAAAGAAACTGTCTGTGTGGCCTGCGGCGAGGGAGCACTGGAGATCACAGAGCTTCAGCTGCAGGGAAAGAAACGTATGGATACGGGATCCTTCCTGCGGGGCTATCACCTGGAGCCGGGCACGAGGCTTGGCTGAGGAAAGCATAAAACCTGCATAGGAATCCGTTACCGCCCCGGAGTAACAATTCAGGGCGGACAGTGAAAGGAGTGTTACATGATGCCTTATGGATATGGCTATGGTTATTATTTTGACCCCACGTATATTTTGGTACTGATTGGCGTGGTGATTTCCCTGTGGGCTTCGGCCGGGGTAAAGTCCACCTATTCCAAATACAGCCGGGTGCGCAGCATGTCAGGACTCACCGGAGCCCAGGTGGCAGAGCAGATTCTGCGCACCAACGGCATCTACGATGTGCGCGTCGAGCATATCAGCGGTGAGCTGACGGATCACTACGATCCGAAGAACCGGGTCTTACGCCTGTCGGATGCGGTCTACAATTCGACGTCTGTGGCGGCGCTGGGCGTAGCGGCTCATGAATGCGGCCATGCGGTGCAGGACGATAAGAACTATTTTCCGCTTCGCTTCCGCAATGCCCTGGTACCGGTGGCAAACTTCGGCACCCAGGCAGCATGGCCGATCATTCTCATCGGACTTCTCTTTACCAGCAGCAGCTTTTTGATCGACCTGGGCATTCTCCTATTCTCCCTGGGCGTCCTCTTTCAGCTGGTGACCCTGCCGGTGGAGTTCGACGCATCCCGCCGTGCGGTGGAGATCTTGGGCAATACCGGCATTCTTTACGGAGATGAGATAAAAGGGACAAAGAAGGTCTTAAGGGCAGCGGCTCTGACCTATGTGGCGGCGGCAGCAGCTTCCATTCTGTCGCTCCTGCGTCTCCTGCTGCTCTTTGGAGGAAGAAGAAATCGTGACTAAAGGAACGGATATCCGCGAGCTGGCTCTCGGGATCCTGCTGGAGGTATCGGCAGGCGAGGAGTACAGCCATATCGCGCTTCGAAATGTCCTGGACAAATACCAATATCTGGAAAAACAGGAGCGCGCCTTTTTAACCCGCCTGGTGGAGGGAACCCTCGAGCGGCGGATTGAGCTGGATTACATCATCGACCAATTTTCCAGCGTCAAAGTAAAAAAACAAAAGCCGGTCATCCGGGAAATCCTCAGGATGTCAGTCTATCAGCTTCGGTACATGGACAGTGTGCCGGACTCCGCGGTCTGCAACGAGGCGGTGAAGCTGGCCCAGAAGAAGGGCTTCCGGCAGCTGAAGGGCTTTGTAAACGGCGTGCTTCGCAATATCGCAAGAAATCTCTCCGAGATAAAGCTGCCCTCCGAAAAGGATCCGGTGCGCTGCCTGTCCGTGCGCTATTCCATGCCGGAGTGGATGGTAGAGGAGTGGCTTTCACGCTACGGGCGGGAGCAGACAGAAAAGCTGCTCGCTGCCTTCTATGAGAAAGCGCCCCTGACCATTCGGGTAAATCAGAACCGGATTCGCCCGGAAGATCTGAAAACCAGACTGGAGGCCCGGGGCATCCGTGTCCAGGCAGCACCTTATATCTCCGGTGCTTTGCAGATCGAAGACTTCGACTATCTGGGCGGCCTGCCGGAATTCCGGGAAGGCCTCTTCCAGGTGCAGGATGTAAGCTCCATGCTGGCGGTGGAGATCGCGGGCGTGAAAGCGGGCGATCATTGCATCGATGTGTGCGCGGCTCCCGGCGGCAAAAGCCTGTATCTGGCGGAGAAGGCCGGGGAGACGGGCAGTGTGGACGCCCGGGATCTGACCGCGTACAAGGCAGACCTGATTCGTGAAAATGCGGAACGATTAGGGATGACGAACGTAACGGTAGCTGTGCAGGATGCCTGTATATACGAGGAAGCTTCGAAGGAAAAGGCGGACGTATTACTGGCGGATCTGCCCTGCTCGGGTCTCGGCGTCCTGTCCAAAAAGACGGATCTGAAGTACCGTATGAGTAAGGAACAGCAGCAGGAATTACAGGAGCTGCAGCGAAAGATCTTAAGCACCGTGGAGGCCTATGTAAAGCCGGGCGGAACTCTTGTATACAGCACCTGTACGATTAATCCGGGTGAAAATGAGGAAAATGTGCGCTGGTTCCTGTCGCATTTTCCCTATGAGGCGGTATCCCTGGATGACTGCCTGCCAAGGGAGCTGCGAGGCGAGACCACGAAGCAGGGCTACTTACAGCTGCTTCCGGGCGTCCATGCCTGCGACGGCTTCTTTATCGCGAAATTCAGAAAGAATAACGGAACGTAACTATGGAAAAGAAGGATATCAAATCCCTGACCCTGGAGGAGCTGAAGCGTGAACTCCTGGCACACGGGGAGAAGGCTTTCCGGGCAGGTCAGATCTACAGCTGGATGCACGAGAAGCTCGCTTCCGGCTTTGACGAGATGAGCAATCTCTCGAAGGGCTTACGGGAGCTTCTGAAAAATGAATATGACTATACGAAGCTGGAGATCGTAGAGGTGCAGCGCTCGAAGCTGGACGGAACCTGCAAGTACCTGTTCCGCCTCGCCGACGGCAATGTCATCGAAAGTGTCCTGATGCGCTATCATCACGGCAATTCCGTCTGCATCTCCTCCCAGGTGGGCTGCCGCATGGGCTGCCGCTTCTGCGCCTCCACCATCGGCGGCGTGGTGCGCTCCTTGAAGCCCTCGGAGATGCTGGATCAGATCTATCAGATCCAGAAGGACAGCGGCGAGCGCGTCTCGAATGTGGTGGTCATGGGAACCGGTGAGCCATTGGATAATTATGAGAATCTCCTGCGCTTCATCCGGCTTCTGACCGATGAGAACGGCCTGAATATCAGCCAGCGAAACCTGACGGTCTCCACCTGCGGCATCGTGCCGCGGATACGCGAGTTAGCCGATGAGAACCTGGCCATTACCCTGGCGCTGTCTCTCCATGCGGTGACCCAGGAGAAGCGGGCGGAGCTGATGCCCATCGCGAAGAAATACGCCCTGCCGGAGGTGCTGGACGCCTGCGGCTATTATCATCAGAAGACGGGACGGCGGATGACCTTCGAGTACAGTCTGGTGGGCGGCGTGAACGATTCACCGGAGGATGCCAGGAGACTGGCGGCCCTCGCGAAGCCTATCCACAGTCATGTGAATCTGATTCCTGTGAATCCGGTGACCGAGCGAAGCTTCGTGCAGCCGAAAAAAGAGGTCATCGGCAATTTCAAAAAGGAACTTGAAAAATACGGGATAAATGTTACTATAAGAAGAGAAATGGGACGTGATATCGACGGTGCCTGCGGACAGCTTCGCAGACGCTATCTGAAAAACGGAGAACCCGGAGAGGAGGAAGCAGATGCTGAAAGCCTGGGGCATGAGAGACATCGGGAAATGCCGTGAAGTCAATCAGGACTACATCTATGTAGCAGAAGAGCCGGTGGGCAATCTTCCGAATCTTTTTCTGGTAGCGGACGGTATGGGTGGTCACAATGCGGGCGATCTGGCCTCTGAATATACGGTAGCGAAGGTGTGTGAGGCTGTATCCAAGAGCATGCAGACGATCCCCTATCAGATTCTGAAGGGTGCCTTCCAGTACGCGAATCAGAAGCTTCTGGAGAAGGCCGGAGAATCGGAGAGCTATGCGGGTATGGGCACCACGCTGGTGGCGGCTACCGTGAAGAAGGATGTGGTCTATGTCGTCAATGTGGGCGACAGCCGCCTCTATAAGATCGGAGATTCGATCGAGCAGATCACAGAGGATCATTCCCTCGTGGAGGAGATGGTTCGCATGGGAGAGATTTCCAGGGAGGAAGCAAGGAATCATCCCGATAAAAATATTATTACGAAAGCAATCGGCGTGTCGGATACGGTGGAGCCGGATTATTTCGACACGGATCTGCAGAAGGGGGAATGCCTTCTGCTGTGCTCAGACGGCCTGAGCAATATGTTAAGCGACCGGCAGATCAAGGAGATCGTGGATCTGCGCACGGATCTGGAATCCTGCGCGCGGGAGCTGATAAGAGCAGCCAATCACAACGGCGGTCGGGATAACATTGCTGTCGTATTAATAGAGCGCGTGTAAGAGTTTGGATCAGCCTGAAGCACTTGCTGCTGAAGGCGTAAGAAAGTGATTCAGGTGTGCAAAATCCCATCGGCGAAGCCGATTTTAAATGGATTTTGCATTGTAACTGTGCTAACAGTTACGAACGCTTATAAATGAGGTGAAAATATGGTAAGAATCGGGATGTTTTTAGGAGACCGCTATGAGATTCTGGAAAAAATCGGATCCGGCGGCATGGCAGAGGTCTTCAAGGGAAAGGACCACAAGCTGAACCGTTTCGTGGCAGTGAAGGTATTGAAGGATGAGTTCGTGGAGGACAAGAACTTCGTCCGCAAGTTCAAGGAGGAGGCGCAGGCTGCAGCAGCGCTGGCCCATCCGAATATCGTGAATGTCTATGACGTGGGAGACGAGCAGAATATCTTCTACATCGTCATGG
>CAVKIR010000038.1:5355-8971 GCA_963656395.1 Prevotella sp. CAG:279 | reverse complement strand
ACTTGAGCACCATTCATTCCTGTATAGGGCCGCCTTTGCGAGCCATCATGGACTGGCTGGCGTTTGTACAGTAACCTGTCAGGCTGCGTATGAACATGACCTGTTGTTTTCTCCTTGCACTTTAGTCGGAAAACTGCTATAATGACACCTATGTGAAAGATCCAGGAGGAACAATATCATATGTCAAAGCTTACCATTGCATTAATCGTGATTCTGCTGGTGCTGATCGTCGCACTGGTGGTTCTCTATTTTGTAGGAAGAAAAGCTCAGCGCCGTCAGATCGCTCAGAAGGAGCAGATGGACGCGGTAGCCCAGACCGTCAGCATGCTGATCATTGATAAGAAAAAGCTGAAGCTGTCGCAGTCAGGTCTTCCCGAGCAGGTCATTCAGCAGACACCGAAGCTGCTTCGCAGGAATAAGCTTCCCATCGTGAAAGCCAAGGTTGGTCCGAGAATCATGACCCTGGCCTGCGACGCGCAGGTCTTTGAACTTCTTCCGGTCAAGAAGGAAGTCAAGGTAGTCGTAAGCGGCATCTACATCACCGCCATCAAGAGTGCCCGCGGCGGACTGGAAGTGCCGGAGAAGAAGAAAAAAGGCTTCTTCAAGCGTCTTTTCAAAAAGTAAACAGGTGATTCGAAGGTAGAAGAGGAGTTCCGAATACGGAACTCCTCTTTTTATAGGTTTAAATTTCCGGCCTCCCGCGGGCAGATGTTCATGCGGATGTTGCACTCAGCTAACTGCTCCTCGTTGACCTCCAGCACATAGTCTACGGTCACGTCGATGGACTCCTCACTCTCCTCGATCTGCACCTCTCGGGCCAGGATGCCCAGATCCAGGATTCCATAGGGCGTCTGATAGCGGGTCAGGGTCTTCTTTCCCTTCTCGAATACCATTCTCGTATTGGTCAGTCCCCGCTTTAAGACCTCCAGGGAATTCTCCCCGATTTTAATCGTATTGCTGATATGACCGCTCATACCCTCTACGACCTCATCATAGAGCACGTAATGCCGGCCACCGCGGCGGTAATAATCGCCTGCCGTGACGACCTCCACATTGCCGCCCTCCTCATCGGCCATATGAAGGCCTGCGATACGCAGCAGAATCTCTTTCTTCATCCTAATACTCCTCGATGGGAACCTGCTTCGCCGTCGTGATATCGATGGGCAAAATGGAATCTGCGAAAGCCCGGAACTTCTCCGCCTGGTCGCTGACAAAGAATTCGTAGGGATTCTCCTCGATCCTGCTGCCGCCCAGATTCTCGAGCTTCTGCTCACGCAGGAGGCGCTTCAGCTCCATAGCCGTCTCGTAGGCCGGATTCACCAGCACCACATCTGGACCCATGATATCCGCCATCATGGAACGCAGCAAGGGATAATGGGTGCAGCCCAGAATCAGGGTATCCACCTTCCGATCCTTCATTTCCTGCAGATAGCGCTCTGCCACGGTACGCGTCACCGGATCCTTTCGCCAGCCCTCCTCCACCAGGGGCACGAAAAGCGGGCAGGCCTTCTCAAACACCTTTGCCTCCGGCCGCAGGCTCTGTATGAACTGGCGGTAGATATGGCTTTCTGCCGTCGCCGCTGTGCTGATGACACCGATATTGCCGCCGATGCTCTCCCTGGCTGCTACCCGGGCACCCGGGCGCACCACACCGATAACCGGGATATCCACCTGCTGCTGTAAGGCCTCCAGCGCATAGGCACTGGCCGTATTGCAGGCCACTACGATGACCTTCACACCCCGGGTCTTCAGAAACCGGGCTATCTGACAGGAATAGCGGATAATGGTCTTGCCGCTCTTGCTTCCGTAGGGGACCCGGGCCGTATCACCGAAATATACGATGCGCTCCCCGGGAATCTGACGCATAATCTCCCGCGCCACGGTCAGACCGCCGATGCCGGAATCGAAGACACCGACCGGAGCCTCTCTTATATCACTCATCTGTTACACCTTTTCCGCTTTCTTTTTTTCATTTTCACGGATCGCTGCGAGAATCGCGTCTCTCTGGTTGTCGATATGCTGACCCACCACGATGCATACGGCATCTTTGTCGCCGTTCTTGATATGCTCGTAGATAGCCTCATGTTCACTGTCCAGCTTTCCGTGGCTGTCGGTATCCTTTAAGTACTCCAGACGATAGCGGTACATCTGTTCTCGAAGATTATTCAGGATGCTGATCAGACGCTGGTTGTCCGTCGCTGTATAAATGATATCATGGAACTTCACATCCGCTGCTGCCAGACTCGTATAATCATCCGAGTCCTTGAGCTTCCGAAACTCCGTACCGGCCTCCGAAAGCTCCTTAAGAAGCTCCGGCGTGATCCGGTCGCAGGCAATCTCAGCCGCCATCACCTCCAGAGTACGACGCACCTCCAGTACATCCTTCAAATCCTTCTCGGTGATACTGGCCACGATGGCACCCCGTCTTGGGATCATGACCACCAGACCCTCCAGCTCCAGCTTCCTTATAGCCTCCCGGATCGGCGTCCGGCTTACTCCCAGCCGATCTGCCAGGTGAATCTCCATCAGGCGCTCGCCCGGCTCCAGCTCACCTCTTAGAATTGCCTGCCGCAGGGTCTGAAATACCACATCCCGCAGCGGAAGATATTCGTTCATAGTTGCACTCATTTCCTGACTCATCAGACATTCCTCCTGTTATTATAAGGTGTGGTCAGAAACAGCTGCTTCGCCAGACGGCTTTTCCGGATGGCCGCCATGGCTCTGCGCGCCTGCATCCGATCCTCATAGATTCCGAATACCGTGGGGCCGCTGCCGCTCATCAGCGCCACTGCTGCTCCGTTCTCCTCCATGGTCGCTTTTAACCTGCCGATGACCGGGTAGGCTTCTCCGGTCACAGTCTCCAGCACGTTGCCGTCCCGAAGGCACTCTGCCATACCCCGCAGATCCTGCTTTTTCAGAGCCTCCAGAATCCCATCGATATCCGGATGCTGCTCCGGCCTGAGATCGTTGGCATGCAGGTTCTCATAGACATACTTCGTCGATACGCTGATGCCGGGCTTGGCCACGAGAATATTGCAGGGCGGCATGGGGGAAAGAGGTGTCAGCTTCTCTCCGATGCCCTCGGCCAGGGCTGTGCCGCGCAAAATGCAATAGGGCACGTCGGCGCCGATCTTCACGGCACGTTCCATCAGATCCTCTCGGGAAAGTCCCAGCCCGTACATGCGGTTCACGCCATATAGAACAGCCGCCGCATCCGAGCTTCCCCCTGCCATGCCGGCTGCCACCGGGATGTATTTCTTCAGGTCAATGGAAAGTCCGCCCCGGATGTCAAATTCCTCAAACAGCAGCTTCGCAGCCTTGTATACCAGATTATTCTCATTGGCGGGCAGATAATAGAGGTTCGTCCTGACCCGGATTCCCTCCTTGTCCTGCTTAACCAGCGCAAGACGATCAAAAATACGCACTGTCTGCATGATCATCCGTACATCGTGGTAGCCGTCCTCCCGTCTTCGGAGCACATCCAGACCCAGATTGATCTTTGCCAGTGCCTTTAACTGCATCTTATCCATAGCATTGTACTTCCTGTGTTTTTTGTATACACAAGTATAGCAAACATCCTTTAAAAATGCAAGATTTTATACCTCCGCACTTCTTG
>CAVKIR010000038.1:2891-5345 GCA_963656395.1 Prevotella sp. CAG:279 | reverse complement strand
CACTTCTTGTTTTTTTATATCTTATTTATTATAATGGACAGGAATATCAGGGTCAAAGGACATCTGACCCCCAAGGAGGAACCTATGCGTTTAAAAATGGCGACAGCCGCAGATCCGACCAATTATCGGTACAGCGGTGTTCTGGCACATCCCACTTCCTTCCCGTCTCCCTACGGAATCGGCGATTTTGGAAAGGGTGCCTATGACTTTATAGATTTTCTGGCCGAGAGCGGACAGCATCTGTGGCAGATCCTGCCCATGGTGCCGATCACTTCCTTCGGCAATTCCCCCTACCAGGGCTATTCGGTATTCGCGGGCGAGCCTCTGCTCATCAGTCCCGATCTGCTCCGGGAGGCAGGACTTTTGGAGTATGGCGAGCTGCAGAATATTCCGGGCTTTGATCCGGGTCGGGTAAATTATGACTGGGTACGCGAATACAAGTATCCCCTTTATAAAAAGGCCTTTGAACGCTTCCAAAATTCGTCAAATGAGGCTCTTCAGAAGCAATACGACGAGTTCTGCCAGGAAAATGAGGACTGGCTCTCCGATTATTGTCTGTATATGGCTCTGAAGGAGGAGCAGGACGGACTGCCCTGGACTAAGTGGCCGGAGACTCTGCGCAATCTCAGCAAGGAGAACCGTGCCTTCTGGGAGACGGAGCTTAAGACGGGCATCCATTACCAGGCCTTCCTGCAGTTTATGTTCTATACCCAGTGGCACCGTTTAAAGAGCTATGCCAATGAAAAGGGCATCGCCGTCGTCGGGGACATTCCCATCTTTGTCTCACCGGACGGTGCGGATGTCTGGGCGAATCGAAAGCTGTTCCGGGTGGATACCAAGGGCTATCCTTCCGCGGTGGCCGGCGTTCCGCCCGATTATTTCAGCGCCACAGGTCAGAAATGGGGCAACCCGCTCTATGACTGGGACGCACATAAGAAGGAAGGCTACCGCTGGTGGATCGATCGGGTAAAGCATCAGCTCGATCAGGTGGATTACGTGCGCATCGACCATTTCCGGGGCTTCGAGGCTTACTGGGAGGTACCTGTAGATGCCGAGACTGCCATAGACGGCGAGTGGAAGAAGGGACCGGGTGCCGATCTCTTCCTGGCGATCCAGAAGGAGCTGGGCGATGATCTTCCCATATTCGCGGAGGATCTGGGACTCATTACACCGGAGGTCATGGAGCTTCGCGATCGATTTAGCTTCCCGGGTATGCGGATTCTTCAGTTCGCCTATGAGGGCGGCGAGAGCACCTTCCTGCCCCACCAGTTCGATACCCGCAACTGCATCTGCTATACCGGCACCCATGACAATGATACCACCCTGGGCTGGTACCAGCATACAAGTGAATACGCCCGCGACAAGGTGCGCCGCTATATGAACACGGATGCCTCCAGTGTAAGCTGGGACTTCATCCGCATCTGCCTCGGCACCATTGCCCGCTATGCCATTTTCCCGGTGCAGGATCTGCTGAAGGTCGGCAGCGACTGCCGTATGAATACGCCGGGCACTGCAGAGCATAACTGGGAGTGGCGGTTCCGCGAAGGTGAACTGAACTCCGGTATGGCCGGCGGACTCCGTCAGCTGACCGAACTCTTTGGACGATAGGAGGCATTATGATTCATTTAATACTGGTAGCGATTGTGCTTTTTGGCTTTCTGATCCTGGGAATCCCGCTTCTGCTCATCGAGTGGATCATCGGAAAATTCAACCGGAATCTCAAGGATTACAGCTCTCTTCGTCTGGTACAGGGAGCCTTCAAACTGATTCTCTTCATGGCCGGCGTGAAGCTTACAGTCATCGGTGAAGAAAACGTGCCGAAGGATAAGGCCGTACTCTATGTGGGCAATCACCGCAGCTATTTCGACGTGGTCATGACCTATGCCCGCTGCCCGCGCCTTACCGGCTACGTGGCAAAGATCGAGATGCTGCGCTATCCGCTGCTGCGCGACTGGATGAAGAATCTCTACTGTCTCTTCCTGGATCGAAATGATATCAAGGCCGGACTGAAGACGATTCTGAAGGGAATCGAGTATGTGAAAAACGGAATCTCCATCTGCATTTTCCCGGAGGGTACAAGGAACCGTCATGACGAGCTTCTTCCCTTCAAGGAGGGCAGCATGAAGATAGCCGAGAAGACCGGCTGCCCCATCATTCCCATGGCGATCACGAATTCTGCGGAGATCTTCGAGGACCATATCCCGTTCATCCACAGCTGTCACGTGATTCTGGAATACGGTGAGCCGATTCTGGTCTCTGAGCTTACAAAGGAAGAGAAAAAGTTCCTGGGTGCCTATACCCAACAGAAGATTCAGACCATGCTGGATAAGAATAAAGCATTGCTGTAGTGAACATGAGGAGGATGTTATGAAAATCGTAGTTTTAGCCGGAGGAACCAGCACCGAGCGTGATGTGTCCCTGATTTCCGGAAGCAATATTTACCGTGCCCTGAAA
>CAVKIR010000038.1:0-2881 GCA_963656395.1 Prevotella sp. CAG:279 | reverse complement strand
ATACCATTCTGATAGACCTTTACCTGGGCTATGAGGGCGGACTGCCCATCGATGCATCGATCTTTCAGGCAGATGTGGACTGGGATAAGGATATCACCGCCATCTCCGAGGGCGCCCCGGATCTATCCCATCTGAAGGAGCTTCGAAAGGACGGCGGCAAGAGCCTGTTCGGTCCCAATGTCCTGGCGCTCTGCGATATGGCCGACATCGTATTCCTGGGACTCCACGGAGCCAACGGTGAGGACGGCCGCGTACAGGCTGCCTTTGACCTGATGGGCATCCCTTATACCGGTACGGATTACCGAAGCAGTGCCATCGCCATGGATAAAAGCTTGTCCAAACAGATGTTCGCCATCGCCGGTATCCCCACCCCGAAGGGCATCACCGCGAGGAACGGACAGAAGATTGATCCGGCGACCGTGCCTTATCCCTGTATGGTGAAGACCGCCTGCGGCGGCTCCAGCGTGGGAACCTACCGGGTAGAAAAGCCGGAAGAGCTTACGAAGACTCTGGAGGAGGCCTACTCCTTCGGCGATGACGTCATCATCGAGCAGTTCGTCTCCGGCCGCGAGTTCTCCGTGGGCGTCGTGGACGGAAAGGCCTATCCGATCATCGAAATCGCGCCGCTTCACGGCTTCTATGACTATAAGAACAAGTACCAGGCGGGAAGCACCATCGAGACCTGTCCGGCAGATCTGCCAAAAGAACTGACCGAAAAGATGCAGCACTACGCAGAGATGGTATTCCAAGCCCTCGGCATGCGCTCCTATGCCCGCATGGACTTTATGCTGGATACAGAGACTCTGGAAATGTACTGTCTGGAAGCGAATACCCTGCCGGGCATGACTCCCACCAGCCTGCTGCCCCAGGAGGCTGCCGCTCTCGGCATGTCCTTCGAGGATCTCTGTGAGAAGCTGATCGAGGTTTCCCTGAAACCGGGCGAGGTGTAGACGATGAAGCATATGTCTTTTGCAGAAATAGCAGCTGCCTGCGGCGGCACCTATGTAGGCGATCCGGCACGCAAAACTGTCGAGGCGGAGGGAATCGTCATCGACAGCCGGCAGGTGAAGCCCGGTTATCTCTTCGTCGCTGTAAAGGGCGAGCGGGTGGACGGCCATCGCTTTATCCCCTCTGTCTTTGAGGCCGGAGCAGGCTGTGTACTCTGTGAGGATGCACCGGAGGATCCGGCCGGCCCCTATATTCAGGTGTCTTCCACCCTGCAGGCTATCCAGGATATCGCAGCCTGGTACCGCAGCACCCTGAGCATTCCGGTAGTGGGAATCTCCGGCAGCGTCGGCAAGACCAGCACCAAGGAAATGATTGCATCGATCCTCGGGCAGCATTACAACGTCCTGAAGACTGAGGGAAACTTTAATAACGAGATCGGACTACCCCTGACCATCTTCCGCATCCGGGAGGAGAACGAGGCGGCTGTCCTGGAGATGGGCATCAGCGACTTTGGAGAAATGACCCGCCTTTCCCGCATGGCAAAGCCTACAGTCTGCGTGCTCACGAACATCGGTCTCTGTCACCTGGAGAATCTGAAGACACGGGACGGCATCCTGAAGGCCAAGACCGAGATGTTTGACCAGGCTATGCCCGGTGCGCAGATCATCGTAAACGGCGACGACGACAAACTGATAACCCTGACCTCCCGGACACCGAAGCCCACATTCTTTGGTATGGATTCTTCCCTGGATCTCTATGCAGAGAACGTCGAAAGCCTGGGACTTTGCGGCAGCCGCTGCGACTTCGTGACAAAGGCCGGCAGCTTCACAGCTACCATCCCGATTCCGGGTCATCACATGGTCTACAATGCATTGGCAGGCACCGCCGTAGGTCTGGCGCTGGGACTGACACCGGACGAGATCCGAGCCGGCATCGAGAGCCTCCAGCCTGTAAGCGGGCGAAACCACTTCATTCATACCGAACAATGGGATATCCTCGATGACTGCTATAATGCAAACCCGGTCTCCATGGCCGCCTCCCTGGATGTGCTGACCTATGCACCGGGACGAAAGGTAGCGATCCTCGGCGATATGGGCGAGCTCGGCGAAAAAGAAAAGCAGCTCCACTACCAGGTGGGCTGCCATGCCGCCAAAGATCAGATCGACATCATACTCGCTGTAGGGGAGCTCTCCAAGGAGCTGATCCGCGGCGTACAGGAAAACGATCCGGAAGGACACCTCCGCTGTCAGCATTTTGAGACAAAGGAGGCACTTCTCGAAGCGCTTCCGCAGCTGCTGCAGCCGGGCGACTCGATCCTGGTGAAGGCCTCGCATTTTATGGAGTTCCCGGAGATCGTGCGCCGGCTGGAAGAGCGCGGGGGCGGGATGAGGAAATAAACAGCCGTGAGGCTGCAGAAACGACACCAAGTAAATCTACTGACACAACACAGGGCGTGGGACTTTGTAAATTTCCGGTGTACAGCTTTTTAGCGAGGACTGTGTGCCAACTGCGGACCATGCGTCCGTGGGTGGCACACAGTGCCCGATAAACGCTGGACACGGAAACGAGAAGAGAAGAGAAACAGCCGTGAGGCTGCAGAAAAAAGCTTTCCTAAGGAGGGCCTATTTGTGCCCGTCCGTGGAAACTTTTTTCTGCAGTCTCACGGCTGTTTTCTCTGCGTCCCAGTCTCTGCATCCCAGTCTCTACTTCACAAACCCGTCCTGCACGATATCCTGAATCACCTCGGTCGGAATCACAAATTCCACACTACCCATGGACATGGGTCCCACATCTCCCTCATTGAAGACGATGACCAGCTTGCCGTCCGCATTGATATAGAAGGTACTATCCGCAGTGATGGACTGGAAATCCCATTCCGGCACTTCACTGTCCAGCCAATAGATGACACCTTCGTCGGCGGCCATCTGTTCCT
>CAVKIR010000037.1:0-9008 GCA_963656395.1 Prevotella sp. CAG:279 | reverse complement strand
CCTCCACCGACATGCAAGCATGTCGTGGACTCAGACTTTTGACACTGTAACCAAAGCTAGCTCACTGAAAGTTAATATACATCATTTCCATATAAGATGCAAGCAGAAGTTCTGAAAAATATCCACAGAAATATGAATAAAAATTAAAATATACTTGCGTATTATGCATAATAATGCTAGAATATGCAAGATGAATGTATAAAAATACATACAAACAGAAAAGTGCTTGAAATACGGAAAAAACAGGTCTAAAATAGGAACGTATATCGCGTAAAAGAAAGGAACAGAGAAATGATAAAGGCAGGAATTATCGGTGCAACCGGATATGCAGGCGGCGAGCTTGTTCGTATTCTTACAGGACACAAGAACGTGGAGATCAAATGGTACGGTTCCCGAAGCTACATAGATAAGAAGTATGCAGAAGTCTACCAGAACATGTTTCAGATCGTAGACGACAAATGTATGGATGATAATATGGAAGCCCTGGCAGACCGGGTGGATGTGATTTTCACAGCGACCCCCCAGGGTCTCTGTGCTTCCCTGGTAAATGAGGAGATTCTCTCCAAGGTAAAAATCGTGGATCTGAGTGCAGATTTTCGAATCAAGGATGTGGCCACCTACGAGGAGTGGTATAAGATTCAGCATCCCACGCCACAGTTTATCCCGGAGGCAGTCTACGGACTCTGCGAGATCAACCGGGAAGCAGTGAAGAAAGCAAGACTGGTGGCGAATCCGGGCTGCTATCCCACCTGCAGCACGCTTTCCATCTATCCTCTATTAAAGGAGGGGCTGATCGACCCGAACACCGTTATCATCGATGCCAAATCCGGCACCTCCGGTGCGGGACGCGGCGCGAAGGTAGACAATCTGTACTGCGAGGTCAATGAAAATATCAAGGCCTACGGTGTGGCAACCCACCGTCACACTCCGGAGATCGAGGAGCAGCTTTCCTATGCGGCCGGCGAGCCGGTGCGGATCAATTTCACCCCGCATCTGGTTCCCATGAACCGCGGTATCCTGATCACTGCCTATGCTTCCCTGAAGAAAGAGGTCAGCTACGAGGAAGTGAAGGCTGCTTATGATAAATATTACACAGATGAGAAGTTTGTCCGCGTCCTGGAGAAGGACGTATGCCCCCAGACCAAATGGGTGGAGGGCAGCAACTACGTGGATGTGAACTTCAAGATCGATCCGCGGACAAAGCGCGTCATTATGATGGGCGCCATGGACAATCTGGTGAAGGGCGCAGCCGGTCAGGCGGTTCAGAATATGAACCTGATGTTCGGAGAAAAAGAGAGCGAGGGACTGGAGCTTGTTCCCATGTTTCCGTGACCATGGTGTATCCTTAATTACTTGGTGAGGTGGAAAAAATGACGATCCGAACAATGACCATCGAAGATTACGACGGCGTCCATGCCCTCTGGATGAGCATCAAGGGCTTCGCCATCCGAAGCATCGACGACTCCCGGGTGGGCGTAGAGCGGTTCCTCAGACGGAACCCCACCACCAGCGTGGTAGCCATAGAGGACGGCAAGGTCGTAGGCAGCATCCTCTGCGGCCACGACGGACGCCGGGGCTGTCTCTATCATGTATGTGTCCATAAGGATTACCGTATGCGGGGCATCGGTAAGGCCATGGTGGTATTTGCCATGAACGCCTTGAAGGAGGAGCAGATCAGCAAGGTATCGCTGATCGCATTTACCCAGAACGACATCGGCAATGCCTTCTGGAACCGCATCGGATGGACGAGACGTCTCGATCTGAACTACTATGATTTTGTCTTAAATAAAGAAAATATAGAAGCCTTTAACGAGTAAGGCCAAAGAACAGTGAGGAGGAGTATTATGAAGATTACAGAAATCAAGGGCGGCGTCACCGCAGCAAAGGGCTTTGAGGCAGCTGCAGCGGCAGCAGCCATCAAGTACAAGGGACGAACCGACATGGCTCTGGTATACAGCGAAAAGCCCTGTCATGCAGCGGGCACCTTCACGACGAATATCGTAAAGGCAGCTCCGGTAAAATGGGATCAGAAGATCGTAAAGGAGGCTCCCTACGCCCAGGCTGTCATCGTAAACTCCGGCATCGCCAATGCGTGCACCGGCGAGGAGGGCATGGGCTACTGTAAGGAGACCGCCGAGGAGGCAGCGAAAGTCCTTGGCGTTCCGGAAAATGCCGTTCTGGTGGCGTCCACCGGTGTCATCGGCATGCAGCTTCCCATGGATCGCCTGAAGAAGGGCATTACACTTTTAAAAGAGGCGAAGGGCCATACGACGGAGCACGGAACCGCAGCCTCCAAGGCCATTATGACCACCGATACTGTGAATAAGGAAATCGCTGTGCAGGTGGAGCTGGGCGGCAAGACAGTGACGGTAGGCGGCATGTGCAAGGGCTCCGGCATGATTCATCCGAATATGTGTACCATGCTGGCCTTCGTGACCACCGATGCGAACATTTCCAAAGAAATGCTGCAAAAATGCGTCAGTGACGATGTAAAGAATACCTTCAATATGATTTCCGTAGACGGCGATACCTCCACAAATGATACCTTTCTGGTATTGGCGAACGGTATGGCGGAGAATCCGGAGATCACCGAGGAAAATGACGACTATCGGGCATTCGCAAAGGCACTGAATACGGTCACCACCTGGCTGGCAAAGAGGATGGCAGGCGACGGCGAGGGCGCGACCGCGCTCTTCGAGGTGAAGATCGTAGGAGCCGAGAGCAAGGAACAGGCCATTACGTTAAGCAAGTCCATCGTAACCTCCAGCCTGGTGAAGACGGCCATCTACGGTCATGATGCCAACTGGGGTCGGATTCTGTGTGCGATGGGCTATTCCGGGGCCAAGTTCGATCCGGAGAAGGTAGACCTGTTCTTCGAGAGCGCAGCCGGCCGGATCCAGATCATTGAAAACGGTGTCGCGGTAAACTACAGCGAGGAAGAGGCCACGAAGATTCTCTCGGAGCCGGAGGTAACGGCCATCGCGGACGTGAAGCTGGGCGATGCCACAGCCACCGCATGGGGTTGCGACCTGACCTATGATTATATCAAAATCAACGCAGATTACCGTTCTTAAGATACAGAGGAGTGCAGATTATGAGCAGAGAAGAAGAAATGAATACCTACCTGGAGAAGGCCAAGGTTCTCATCGAGGCCCTTCCCTACATCCAGCGTTTTAACCGGAAAATCATCGTAGTCAAATACGGCGGAAGTGCTATGGTGGACGAGGAGCTGAAGCGAAGCGTCATCCAGGATGTGACCCTTTTAAAGCTGGTGGGCTTCAAGCCCATCATCGTGCACGGCGGCGGCAAGGAGATCAGCCGCTGGGTAGGCAAGGTCGGCATGGAGCCAAAATTCATCAACGGACTGCGCGTCACCGACAAAGAAACCATGGAAATCGCTGAAATGGTACTGGGAAAAGTTGGAAAAAGCCTGGTGCAGCTGGTGGAGGAGCTGGGTGTCAAGGCAGTCAGCATCAGCGGTAAGGACGGCGGCCTTCTGAAGGTAGAAAAGAAGTATTCCAAAGGCGAGGACATCGGCTTTGTGGGCGAGGTGACGGAGGTGGATCCGAAGGTCCTCTATGATTTGCTGGAGAAGGATTTCCTGCCCATTGTCTGCCCGGTGGGACTGGACAAGGATTTCAATACCTATAACATCAACGCGGACGACGCAGCCTGTGCCATTGCCCGGGCGGTTCATGCGGAGAAGCTGGCCTTCCTGACCGATATTGAAGGCGTGAGAAGAGATCCGGAGGATCCGGCCACCCTGATCTCCGAGCTTCACGTAAAAGAGGCAAGAGAGCTCATCGACAATGGCAACATCGGCGGCGGCATGCTGCCGAAGCTCAACAACTGCATCGATGCCATCGAGAACGGTGTGTCCCGCGTGCATATCCTGGACGGACGCATCGCGCACTGCCTGCTTTTGGAAATCTTTACCAACAAGGGCATCGGTACCGCCATCTTAGGCGAGGGAGAGGAAAATTATTATGATGGGAAATAAAGAGTCAATTATCAAAGAGGCAGAAGAGAGCGTGCTCCATACCTACAACCGGTATCAGATGGTACTGGATCGCGGCGACGGCGTCTATCTCTATGACACCGACGGAAAGAAATATCTGGACTTCGCGGCAGGCATCGCGGTACAGGCTCTGGGTTATCACTATCCGGGCTATGACGAGGCGCTGAAGGCGCAGATCGACAAGCTGCTGCATACCTCGAACCTCTACTACAATGAACCGGCGGCCGAGGCTGCACAGAAGCTGGTGCGCATGAGCGGCATGAGCCGTGTCTTCTTCACCAACAGCGGCACGGAAGCCATCGAGGGTGCGATCAAGGCAGCGCGCAAATATGCCTGGCTGAAGGATGGAAAAAATGATCACGAGATCATTGCCATGAACCATTCCTTTCACGGACGGAGCATGGGAGCCCTCTCCGTCACCGGCAACGAGAAGTACCAGACACCCTTCCGTCCCCTGATCGGCGGCATCCGTTTCGCGGATTACAACGATCTGGAGAGTGTAAAGGCACAGTTTAACGAGCATACCTGTGCAGTGATTCTGGAGACCGTTCAGGGCGAGGGCGGCATCTATCCGGCCACCGAGGAGTTCTTAAAAGGCGTAAAGGCTCTCTGCGAGGAGCACGATGCCCTGCTGATTCTGGACGAGATTCAGTGCGGCATGGGACGGACCGGCCATCTGTTCGCATGGATGGAGTACGGTGTGAAGCCGAATATCATGACCTGCGCCAAGGCGCTTGGCAGCGGCGTGCCGGTGGGCGCTTTCGTGCTGGATGAGAAGACAGCTTCAGGCTCTCTGGTGCCCGGTGATCACGGCACCACCTATGGCGGCAATCCCTTTGTCTGCGCGGCCGTGTCCAAGGTGCTGGATATCTTCGAGCAGGATGGAATCGTGGATCATGTAAGAGAGGTCGGTGCCTATCTGGAGGAAAAGCTGGACGCTCTGGCAAAGAAGTATGACTGCATCGCAGAGCGCCGAGGCAAGGGGCTGATGCAGGGTCTGGTAATCCAGGGTAGACCTGTAGGAGAAGTTGTGTTAAAATCTATGGATGAGGGTCTGATCGTGATCACAGCCGGAAGCGACGTGCTGCGTCTGGTTCCGCCCCTTATCATCACGAAGGACCATGTAGATGAAATGGTGACAAAGCTTGAAAAGGCTTTTGCGAAAGGTTAGGATTTTACACACATGAGACATACAGTTTACCGCAGAGCCATCGCCGTCCTGGTGGTGCTGCTTGTATTTGCCCAGATGGGACAGGTGGCTTACTCTTATCATCAGAAGCAGAAGGAGGCGGCGGAGGCCGGGCAGGATACGGAGCAGAGGGCGCTGACCCTGTGGTATACCGACGAGAAGCTGAACAGCTATCTGGTGCAGGCGGCTGCGGACTACAAGGAGCAGACAGGCGTGGATGTGACGCTTCAGCTGGTCACGGCGGTGGATTATATCGAGCATATCAATACAGCCAGCATCTCAGACCTGGGCGGACCGGATCTGTACATCACTTCCAGCGAGCTTCTGGGGAAGGCGCGTCTGGCCGGACTGACGGTGGAAAATGACAGCTTTACGGAGCGGGAGCTTACGAAGGATTTCCCGGAGAAAGCCATCGATGCGGCCACCTGCGGCGAAAAGCTGATGGCCTATCCCTTCTATTTTGAGACCTGCTTCCTGCTCTATAATAAGGATTACGTGGATTCCGCCCCGTCTACCATCGACGAGATTCTGGATTATGCGGATAATTACGAGGCTACAGAGGCCACAGAGAAGGTGGAAAATATCTTCAAATGGAATGTGGCGGATATCTTTTCCAACTTCTTCTTTATATCGAATTACGTAAATCTGGGCGGCGAGACCGGAGACGATCCCACGCAGGTGACACTGGATGCCCAGGAGGTAAAGGATTGTCTGTCCTATTACCAGAGCCTGAATGCCTTCTTTGCGATTGACGCGGACGAGGTGACGACAGACAGTGTTTTGCAGGAGTTCATCGACGGCAAGACGGTCTATACCATCGCGAAGACCGACGCCATCGCGCAGATCGACGCGGCAGAAGGGGACTGCAATTACGGTATCGCCGAGGTACCGAATCTGACAGACGAGCTGTCTACGAAGGGACTGTCTGTCACCAACTCGGTGGTGGTCAATGCCTATTCGAAGGAGCGTGACGATGCGAAGTCGTTCGCCCGGTTTCTGACCTATGATAAGGCGTCCGAGCTATACAGCATGTCCGGGAAGATGCCGGTATGCCGGAATGTAGCATACGAGAATCCCGAGATGTCCGTACTGCTTGAGCAGTATGAGAATTCCGTGGAGGTTCCGAAGCTTACAGATTTAAGCAACTACTGGATCGAGATGGAGATAGCCTTTGCCAATATCTGGAAGGGAAACGACGTGGATACGGAGGTAGATTCCGTAACCCAGAAGATCCGTTCTCAGCTCGAGGCAGCAGAATAATGGATAGTTTGATCGAAGAATCCTGCTTTGCAGGATTCTTTTTTTCTGCAAAGGAACAGGAAAAAGAACTTGTATTCCGGATCAATCTCCGCTACAATGGATGTAGTCTGTATCGGAGGGGACCCCGCCTACGAAAAGAAAGGCGGGAAAATGAGATATCGACAGAAAATAAGGATCAGGCTTTGGATAGCAGTCTTGCTTCTGCTGGCAGGCCTGACCGGCTGCGGGAAAAAGGCAGCAGTCTATGACAGTACTGCGAAGGAGAGCGCTGCAGAGACAGAGCAGACAGAGGTGGTATCCGAAGAAGAAAAGGCTTCCCCCATCCTGGTCTATATCTGCGGAGAGGTATGCGCTCCGGGCGTATACGAGCTGCCGAAGGACAGCCGAATCATTGACGCGGTGGAGGCAGCCGGTGGCATGACCGAGGAGGCGGCCGGAACCTATCTGAATCTGGCAGAGACACTGTCCGATGGGCAGAAGATCGAGGTGCCGTCTGCTGAAACGGCAGAGAGCCTGACAGAGGCTGCAGCCATGGATGCTGCAGGGTTAGTGAACCTGAACCGCGCCTCGGAGACAGAGCTTATGACGCTTACCGGGATCGGTGCGTCGAAGGCAAAAGAGATTATCAGCTACCGGGAATCAAAGGGCGGCTTTCAGAAGACGGAGGATCTGATGAATATCCCGGGGATCAAGGAAGGCGTTTTCAATAAAATCAAAGACCGGATCACGGTCTGAAAAGGACGAGGCAGGAAGCATGGGAAAGAAAGTATTGGTTGTCGACGACGAAAAATTGATTGTAAAGGGACTGCGGTTCAGTCTGGAGCAGGACGATATGGAAGTGGACTGCGCCTATGACGGCGAGGAAGCCCTGGAGTATGCCAGAGCGAAGGAGTACGATATCGTCCTTCTGGATGTGATGCTCCCGAAGCTGGATGGCTTTCAGGTCTGCCAGCAGATTCGCGAATTTTCCAATATGCCGATTATCATGCTGACGGCCAAGGGTGACGATATGGATAAGATTCTCGGCCTGGAATACGGCGCAGACGATTATATCACGAAGCCCTTTAACATTCTGGAGATCAAGGCCCGCATGAAGGCGATTATGCGCCGGGTGGGCAGTACGGAGAAAGAGAAAAAGGGCAAGGTGGTGGAGGCCGCGGATCTGAAGCTTGATCTGGACAGCCGCCGCCTCTTTATCAGCGGCCGGGAGATCAATCTGACAGCCAAGGAGTTCGACCTCCTGGAGCTGATGGTGCTGAATCCCGGTAAGGTCTACAGCCGGGAGAACCTGCTGAATACCGTCTGGGGCTACGAGTATCCGGGCGACGTGCGTACCGTGGATGTCCATATCCGCCGACTCCGTGAGAAGATTGAGAACAACCCGAGCGAGCCGAAATACGTTCATACAAAGTGGGGTGTGGGTTATTATTTCCAGGCATAAAATCGCATTTACCTATTTTAAAAGCCTTAAGTTCCGCATCCTGCTGGTGCTTCTGGCAGTGGGCTGGCTGCCCATGATCCTGATGTCGGCCAGCATCCTGAAGAGCTATGAGGAGCGTGCCATCTCCACGCGCAGTACGGAGGTGCAGAATCAATGCAAGATTCTGTCGAACCAGCTGCTGAACTATAATTATATGGACGATCCCTCCACCGAGCTGATCGACGGCGAGCTCGCACAGCTCTCCAGCCTGTATGACGGGCGCATCATCATCATTGATAAGGATTTTCGGGTGATCAAGGATACCTACGGACTGATCGAGAATAAGTTCGTGGTATCGGAGGAGGTCATCCGCTGCTTCAAGGGAGAGACCACAAATCAGTTGTCGGAAAAGCGGTTTATCGAGATGACCGTGCCGGTGCGGGACGGGGATTCTGAAAAGGTACAGGGTGTACTTCTGGTCAGTGTCTCCACAGACAGCATCTGGGACAGCCTGGATGCCCTGACAGACAATGCCTGGATCTTCACCCTGGTCTACGGTATTCTTCTGACCGTGGCAGCGCTGGTTCTGTCACATCTGCTGGTACAGCCCATTCGGCGCATTATCCTGAGCCTGCATGAGATCTCCAGCGGTCACTCCAACGACGATTTGATGGTCAAGACTTACGCGGAGACGGGAGAGATTTCCGAGGAATTCAATAAAATCGTAACACAGATGCGGGCTCTGGACGAATCCAGACAGGAGTTTGTTTCCAACGTATCCCACGAGCTGAAGACCCCGCTGACCTCCATGAAGGTACTGGCAGATTCTCTGCTTACCCAGGAGGAGGTGCCGAACGAGCTCTACAAGGAGTTCATGGGCGATATCGCCGAGGAGATTGAGCGGGAGAATAAGATCATTACCGATCTGCTGGCTCTGGTGAAGATGGATAAAAAGGCAGCCAGCCTGAATATCGAGAAGAAGGATATCAACGACCTGCTGGAGCTGATCCTGAAAAGGCTGCGTCCTATTGCGGCGAAAAAGAATATTGAAGTGGTGCTGGAGAGCTTCCGTCCCGTGACGGCAGAGATCGATGAAAGCCGCTTAAGCCTGGCCTTTACGA